>SCTL01000582.1 GCA_004297495.1 Verrucomicrobiota bacterium | reverse complement strand
CGAGGCCGCCAGATGTTTGCGGAGTTGGTTCATGCAGTGATTGGGCGGGGCATCAATTGGCGCGGGAGAGTGCCGGAAGCGGACTACTCAGACAAACTCAAAACATTCGTCTGGCCGTTGCCCGCGACCGTCACGCTCTGCGCGGTGATCGCCAGCACGGTGAAATCGCCTGAGCGGCTGCCGACGTAAACCGTCTTATTGTTCAAGACCGCCGCAGGCCGCGTGGGGTTAAAGAAAATGCCGCCCAGCTTGGGGATGACGGGTTTCGGCGGTTCGGCTGGTGGCGCGGGTGAAAGGGTGGCGTTGGTGTTTTCTGTTGCGCCCCTCACCCCGGCCCTCTCCCCATCCGATGGGGAGAGGGTGTCCGCCGGACGGGAAAGGGGTTCGCTGGTTTCTTTGCGCGGAATTGCCGTTGCGGTCGTTGGTGTTTCCGCAACGGGCTTGACCACGGCGGGCTTTTGAACCGGTTGTGCCGCCAGAGCGGTCGCAGGAGAAACTGGCGCGGTCGCAGGCTGCTGAGTTTGTGCGCTTGCGACAGTCTGGCGTCCGCCGAGTCCGAGCCAGATCAGCACGCCGCCAACCAGCACGGCCACGACTAACAATCCCACCATGAGCAATGAAGAATTGTTTCCGCGCGCCGGGTCAGCTTCCGCCGAACGAAACTCCGGCGCGGTGCGCGGCGGTTCATTTTGCTCCTGCGCCTGCTTCGCTTTTTTGAGGGCGTCGTTGATGAGGCTCATTGCGGAAGAAAAAGTTGCGGGTTGAAAGTTGCAGGTTGCAGGTTGGCATCCGATGCCAATCGCGAGGTTCGTGCAACCTTCAACCTGCAACTTGCAACTGAGTTCGTCCGGTTCATGTCAGTCAATGTTTCCTTCCAGTTCGCGGATGGCGCGGCCGATCATGCTCCAATTGATGCGGTCGGTCTGGTTCACAAAACCCGCGAGCAGCGCCTTGTCGCAGACGGCGTTGACGAGGCGCGGGATGCCGCCGCTGTACTTGTGGACGCGCCAGAGCGCGGGCATCGTGAAATGCGGTCCGCCGCGCGCGCCGGAAACTTCGAGCCGATGCTGGATGTAATGCTCGACCTCGAACCGGTTCAGCGGCCGCAAATGATAGCGCACCGTGATGCGCTGGCGAAGCTGGCGAAGCTTGTGTTGATTCAGCCGGTCGCGCAACTCGGGTTGGCCGAGCAAAACGATTTGCAGCAACTTGCGATTGTCGGTTTCGAGATTGGAAAGCAGGCGCACTTGTTCGAGCAGGTCGTCGGTCAAATCCTGCGCCTCGTCAATGATGAGCACGGTGTCGCGCCCGACGCTCGCCTGTTGCAGGAGAAATTGATTTATGACCGCCAGGGTTTCGAGCCGGTCGAGCGTGTGAACCGGCAGACCGAATTCCAGCGCGATGGCTTTCATGAGTTGATCGGCGCTCATCACCGGATTCAAAATCAGCGCGGTGGAGAAGTGGCCGTCGAGTTGTTCGAGCAGCGCGCGGCAGAGCGTGGTCTTGCCCGCGCCAACTTCGCCGGTGAGTTGCACGAACCCCTTCCGCTCGCGGATGCCGTAGAGCAGGTGGTTGTAGGCCTCGCGATGCTTCGCGGAATAAAAGAGGAAGCGCGGGTTCGGCGTGATGTCGAACGGCGCTTCCGTCAGGCCGTAATACTCATGATACACGAGGATGGTTTAGCAGAAGCGATGCCCGTGGGGAAATAAAGTTTGGGGGCGTGTTCCGTGTTCCGTGTTGCGTCAAGTAGCTGCTGCACCTGCCTCAATGCTTGACGCAACACGCAAAACGGATCACGTCTCAGGCCAGAATTCTGCGCGCCGCCTTCACCAACGCCGCCGCCTCGCTCGGCGTCCCAATCGTGATCCGCAAATAATCCTTCACCTCCGGCGCGCTGAACCAGCGGACGAGAATTTTCTTCTCGCGAAGTTTTTGCAGCCAATCCTTCGCAGCGAAAACCGACGGCTTCACCAAAATGAAATTCGTCTGGCTCGGCAACACGCGAAAGCCGAGCTTGGTCAGTTCGCGATTCAGCCAGTCGCGCGTGGAGACGATCTTTCTGAAGTTGGCGCGGTAGTAGGCGAGATCGTCCAGCGTGGCTTCGGCGGCGATTTGGCCGAGACCGTTCACGTTGTAGC
>SCTL01000581.1 GCA_004297495.1 Verrucomicrobiota bacterium | reverse complement strand
CATTCCGCCGCCGCCTCGATGCCGTGGTATATCGCCGCGTGGAAACCGGAGCGCGTCATTGCGTGTGTTTCGTTCAGCGGACAGTGGCCGTATGTGCCGGATACGAACAACGCACCGCACGTCGCGGACCGCGTGATTGATTCCGTGCCGGGAATTGTCACGTTGGGAGAATATGAATGGGCAGACGAGCGCATGCCGGACGGGCTTAAAACAAGGGCCAAGCATCCGCAAATGCCCTTGAGTGCGCTCGGTTGCCCGGCGGACGGACATTTCGCCGCGCTGGATGAAAAGGTCGAGTTGCTCGCGCTCTACGTGAAAAAGGCAGCGCAATATCGTCTGCCGAACAAAACTTCGAGCGACGGCGCGGTGAAGCTGAACCCGATTGATGTCACGAAGACCGGTTGGCTCGCGGAGCGCTACGCCACGGACAAGAATCCATCCGCGCCTGCCGCGCCCGTTGGTCAGTTCAAGGGTAATCCGACAAATGCGTTCTGGTATTTCGACGGCGAACTCGCAAAGACTGTCGAAGCTTTTCAGCAGCGCCATCGCGGCAAGTCCGCGTTGCTCGGCTACGTTCAGGACGGATTGGTGGTCACACAAAAGAACGGCACGCATCAACAAGTCACGCTGAAATTCCTGCCGCAAGAAGACGGCGTGACGTTCAAGCTCGCCGGCGCGTTCCTCGACACCGTGCCTGACGGCCGCCCCGCTCGCTGGGCGAAGCAAAAAGCCGGCGAGCACATCGAGCCGCCGCAGACGACGATTCCGATTGAGATTCGTCGCATCTGCGGGCCGATCCAAAAAATCTCCGCCGACACGTGGCGCGTGGCATTCAATCGCGCGTCGTTCCTTGGCGACCGGCGCGGCAACGAAGCGTGGCTCGTGGCCGTCTGGCCCGGCGACGTCACCTTCAAGCGAGCCGTGCAGCAATCCATGCTGCCGATTCCGCGGCGACTTACCGAAGGCAGGGCGCAGACGATTGAATTCCCCAATATCGAAAACCAAAAGCGCGGGACCAAAACACTCAAGCTCAAAGCCACGAGCGGTTCCGGGTTGCCGGTGGGTTTCTTTGTGCGCGAAGGCCCGGCAGAGATTGACGGTGACACGCTCAAGTTCACCGTCATTCCGCCGCGCGCGAAGTTCCCGGTGAAGGTTACGATTGGCGCGTATCAGTTCGGCAAGGCCGCCGAGCCGAGGGTTCAATCCGCCAGCCCGGTGTTCCAGGAATTCTTCATCGAGAAGTGAAATTCAAATTCCGCATGAAAGCCCGATTTGTTTTTCCGCTCCTCGTGTCTGGCTTGATCGGACTGTTCGCGCTCAACTCCGGGGCGGACGTTCTGGACTCGATCACGTTCGGCGACGCCGCGTCCGAAGCCGCGCACAAGTTCGCCGATGCGCGCAGCGAAAAGATTTCCGGTGGGCTGGGCGAATCCGCGCGGCGATTACTCGCGCCACTTACGGAAAACTGGGAGGGCGGGCGGATGTCTTTCACGCTGGCAGTTGATTCCGTGAAGCCGAACTACGCCACGATCAAGCTCTGGGGTTCGGACGCAACGAAAGACGTGCTCATCCTGTTTTGCGAAGGGAAGCAGATTGGTTATCGCCATCTCGGCGACATTGACGTGCTCGACATCGGCGGTGGCAATCCAGCGTTTGTCGGTCGGTTCATTTACACCACCACGCCGCTGCCAATCGAACTCACGCGTGGCAAAACGAATTTGAGTTGTGAGATTCGCAGCACCGGGCCGACCTGGGGTTATGGCACGACATTCGCGCAGTATCAGAAGCCGATGACCGAGCCGACGCGCGGCATCTACAAATTTTACTCGCATACCGACGGCACGTTCACTCCGCCTGCTGACGAGAAGCAGGGCGTTGCGCCGCAGAATCCACCCGTGGCGAAATCGCCGGGCGCGGAAGTGCTCGATCAAATCAAAAAGCGCGTCAACGGCGAACTCGATGCGCGATTGAATTCCAAATCGCCGTGCAGCCAGATGCAATTGCAGTTGCTGGCGAAGGCTTACGACGTCGAATGGACGCGCGCTTACAAGAATCCCAAAGCCATCGAGCAAATCGTGAAGGGGCTGGACGCGCTCTTCGCCGCTTATCGCAAAGACCCAAAGCTCGCGCAAGCCGAGCCGTCCACCTGGAATCCCGATTGGTTCGGCCTCGGCATTTGCGGCCAGGTGATCGCGCTGCGCAAAGCGGAACTCGCTTCGCAACTGAATGAGAAAATTGAAGACGGTCGTGGCGGCAAAATCAGCCGGCGCGCGGCCTACACGGAAATGCTCGTCGCCTGTCGTGACTGGCATCGCAAGCATCGCCGTCAATACACGAACCAGACGATGCTCAATGACCTCAACGGCATTTATCACGCGAACCGCGGCATCGCCGTGCTCACGCCGGATCAGGCGGTGCCGGAACAGGAAGTCCGCCGTTACCTCTACGAATCCGTCGCGCTCGAGTCGTGGCGCGACAGTGATCAGGACGGCGATTCGCCGCGCGAACGCAACTGGGCCGTCGGCACAAACTACTGGCAGCTCACCGCGAAGGGTTTGTCCAAGGAACTTGGCTATGTCGGCAGCTATGGCGAAGTGATTGATCTCGTCGCCGACATTTACAACGCCACGCGGCCCGCACCCGACCAGCCCGGCGACGAACGCATCAAAGCGCAACTCATCAAGGTCGCCCACGCGCGCGCGAATTTCCGTTACCCCTCGCTCGACGCCGATGGCAACCGTGTCATGCGGCTCGAACAAGTCGTCGGCTGGCGGGATAATCATTTTCCCGGTTATCTCACTTACGCCCAGCGTGCGACGCGTGATGCCAGCGCGTTGCAGGCTGCCGCCATCACGCTTGACCCGCAACTCGCCGGCTGCGCGCAGCAGATGATCGCGGACAACCAGTTCTTCACGTCCGAAGTCGAGGCGATGGAAGACAAGGCGCAGCCGCTGCGCACCACAATTGGCCGGCTGGAAACGCCCGAGCAGTACAAACTCATCCAAGCGCAGCCGCCGCAATCGAAGCGACTCCCGATGACTCCCGGCCAGCCAGACTTTGTGTTCAGCGACGAGGAGGACGGTGTGGTTGCGATCAAGAACGGCGGCGAAATTCTTTACGTGTCGCTCTACTGGCGCGCGCGCAGCGCGGTGAATTTCCTGGCCCGCGTGCATTTCACCACGCCGACGATGGATTGCATCGCCGTCGTGCGCGAGGAAGCGGAGTTCGAGCGGAGCGGAGAGTTTTACACGCGACCGGACTGGGTGAATTTTGGCTTCGGCAACGGCGGCCCGAAGTATCCGGTGGAAATGCGCTCGGCGCACGCGGGCGAGAAGCTGCCAATTGCAAAAGTGCCGGAGGGAATTCGTTTTCGCCCGGGCAGTGAAAATGTTTTTGCCGGCAAGGCGGATTTCTACACGCTGCGCTACGGCGATTATCTCATCAGCATGAACATGAGCGCGGCGAAGACTTTCGAACTTAAGCCGCCCGCTCCCCTGAGCGAAGCGAGGGAACTTGTTTCCGGCAAAACTTTGAAGCTCACCGCGCCATTGAAAGTCGCGCCGCGCTCGACGGTGGTTTTGTATTTCGGAAAATGAGCGCGGCCATCCAGCACGAATTCATCGCGATTGACGAGGGTCACGCGACGTTGCTGCACATCAACGAGCGCGATCAATCGAAGAACTGGATCGTGCCCATCGGTCAGCCGGCGGCGCGCGACATGCAACTGATCGGCGGTGGGAAGATTCTCATCGGCCATCATCACGGCTACAGCGAGTTCGACCTCGCGCTCGGGCGGTTGGTTAAGGAATTCAAATCGCTTGAAGGCGTCACCGCCGTCCGCCGTCAGCCGAACGGCCACACGCTTATCGCAGGCGTGGAAATTCCCGGCGCGAAAGGCGTGGCGGTGCTGGAGCGGGATGCGCAGGATAAAAAAATTCATCACGCGATTTTTCCCGGCGATTACGTGCGGCTCATCCGGCAGACGGAGCAGGGGACTTACCTGATGAGTTGCAACGATCGCATCCGAGAAGGCTCGCGCGACGGGACTTATCTGCGCGAGTTTCCGGTCGAGGGATTTTATCACGCGTGGAAATCGCTGCGGCTGCCGAACGGCAATCTCATCGTCACGGCGGGCTACGGCGCATTCGTGGTGGAGTTGGATTCGTCAGGAAAAATTCTTCGCAAGTTCGGCGGTAAGGACCAAGTGCCCGAAACGGTGCGCCCGTTTTTCTACGCGATGTTCCAACTGTTGCCGAATGGAAACATCGTGCTGGCGAACTGGCAGGGCCACGGACCGGGCTTCGGGAATTCCGGCGTGCAGTTGCTGGAGTTCAATGGTGCGGGCGAGATCGTCTGGTCGTGGAGCAAGGCGGATTTGATTTCGTCGCTGCAAGGCGTGCTGGTGCTCGACGGGCTCGACATAGGCAAACTTCACGACGAGCGCGCGGGCGTGATGAAGCCCCTCGCATGACAACGGCGGGAATTGCCGCCGCTCGTGGCTTTACAGGGAAACCAAAGGTTTAATTTGAATCGCCAGCCGCGTTCGCCAAACTCCCGTCTGACCATCATGCGACACTCAGGACAATTGGCCCGGCTGGCGGTGACGATGCTTTTCCTGCTCGGAGCAATAGCGCTTCGCGCGGCGGAAGTCTCGCCGCTGGTCCTGCGGGTTGGTGGAACAAAGGCGGGCGAAGTGCTGAAGGCATCCGGCGCAATCACGTTGCGCGAGCCGGATGGCGTGCGCGGCCAATACAAACACGGCTTCCGCGTGCTCAACGACAGCGCCGCCGAGTGGCAGAAGTTTTACGGCGTTCAGTTCGAGGTGAATCTGTCCGATGCGCGCGAGACTGAAATTACGGCGACGATTCAGCGGGCGCAGCGCAACGCGGATGTGGACGAGACGCCCATCAGCGGCACGGTGCGCGTCAGCGGCAAAGGCTGGCGCACGATCACGCTGCCGTGGAGCGCGTTCGATTTCGAGCAGGCGAACTTCGGGTTTCTGAAATACGTCAAGGAGTTCACCATCGCGGCTCGGGCTGACGGCAAACCCGTGAAGTTTCAGTTGCGCAATGTTCGCGTTGTGAAAGCGCCGGTCGTCGCGCTGGAGGCGGACGTTCGCGGCAAGAGCGCGGCGAAGAACAATGGCGTGGAATACGAGGTTGCCGTCGGCAACTGCTCGAATGAGAAACAGTCCGTAACGCTTTCGTTCGTGAAGTTTGGCTGGGAAGAAATGGTGGCG
>SCTL01000580.1 GCA_004297495.1 Verrucomicrobiota bacterium | reverse complement strand
ATCTTGTTACCGCGTTGACGAATGTCCCGCCGCCCGCGCTCGCGGAGACAAATCCCCCCATAGAAATTGAACGACAGGTGTGGAAGAGAAAACTGGCGGCACGTCCATTGCCGAAAGGCGCGCAGGAATTGGTGGAGGAATTGAAACCGGTTTTCGTCGAGGAAAAAATTCCGCCCGAATTGATCTGGATCGCCGAGGTGGAATCGTCGTTCGATCCGGACGCGCGCAGTCCGGCGGGAGCGGCGGGCTTGTTTCAATTGATGCCGGGCACGGCGCGCGAATATGGCCTGCGCCGCTGGCCGCGGGATCAGCGTTATCAGCCCGTTCCCAGTTCGCGCGCGGCGGCGCGGTATCTCTTCGCGATGCACAAGAAGTTCAATGACTGGCCGCTGGCCGTGGCGGCTTACAACGCCGGCGCAGGTCACGTGCAACGCCTGCTGGACAAACACAAAGCGCGGAGCTTCGAGGAGATCGCGGAGAAGCTGCCGGCGGAGACGCAGATGTTCGTGCCGAAGGTCGAGGGCGTGCTCTTGGCGCGCGAGGGGAAGAAGTTGGCGGAGTTGAAAACGACCAAACAATGAAATTGCGCCACCGAATCTCACCCTTGCCAAGCGCGGCGCGGATTTGGTGTAATTTGGCGTGCTACATCAGCAGACCCTGAATCGTTCCGCGAGTTTTTCCGGCATCGGCCTCCACAGCGGTAACCGCGTGAACATGACGTTTCATCCGGCGCCTGCGAACAGCGGCATCCGTTTCCGCCGCGTGGACCTCGAGGGCAAACCGGAAATCGAGGCGCGCGTGGAAAATGTGACCGATACGAATCGCTCCACCACGCTGGCCAAGGGCAACATCAAAGTCCATACGGTTGAACACGTGCTCGCGGCGTTTGCGGGATTTGGCGTGGATAACGCGATCGTCGAGATTGACGCGAATGAACCGCCCATCGGCGATGGCAGTTCGCGCGAGTTTTGCAAAATGATCCAGTCCGCCGGCCTCGTGCCGCAGAGTGAAAAGCGCGAGCCATACGTCGTGACCGAACCCATCGAACTCGAAATGGGCGAGACGATGATGACGCTGTTTCCCGACGACGGTTTTAAGATCACCTGCACGAGCGCGGACAAGGGCGGACGCTTCACGCAGTTTTACAGTACGGCGGTCACGCCGAAATCGTGGGAGAAGGAACTTTCGCACGCGCGGACATTTTGTTTCTACGAGGAAATCGAATTCCTGTTCAAGAACGGGCTCATCAAAGGCGGCAGCCTGGAAAACGCAGTTGTCATTCGTGACGACGCGGTGCTGACGGCTGAGCCACTGCGCTATCCGGACGAGTTTGTCCGGCACAAGATGCTCGACATCCTCGGCGATCTTTCGCTCGTCGGTCGCCCCATTCACGGCCACGTCATTGCGGTGAAGCCGAGTCACGGCGGCAATTGCGAACTCGCGCGTCAGATTTTGTCGCAGATGCAAAAGCCGTTGCGCGCGGCGCAGACCTTCGCGCCACCGCCGTCGCCGAAGCCGTCCGTCGCGCCGGCGGAAGCGCCGCCGAGCGAGGATGGTTCGATGACCATCGAGGAAATCATGAAGCTGCTGCCGCATCGGCCTCCGTTCCTGCTGGTGGATCGCGTGGCGAAGATCGAGGGCAACCGCATTGTCGGCATCAAGAACGTGACGATGAACGAGCCGTTCTTTCAGGGTCATTTCCCCGGCCACCCGATCATGCCGGGCGTGTTGCAACTGGAGGCGATGGCGCAGGTCGCGGGGATTTTGCTGCTCAAGAAAGTCGAGGCGTTGAACCAGATCGCGTATTTCATGTCCGCCGAGGAAGTGAAATGGCGCAAGCCGGTCGTGCCCGGCGACGTGCTGGTGATTGACGTGGAGATGATGAAAATCCGCGGCAAGATCGGCAAGGCCAAGGGCGTTTGCAAAGTGGGCGGCGACGTGGTGAGCGAGGCGGAAGTCACGTTCATGATCCGCGAGGCTTCGGCGACATGAGTTCCATCCATCCCAGCGCGGTGATCCATCCCGGCGCGCGGCTCGGCCAGGATTGCGAAGTCGGGCCGTTCTGCGTGATCGGCGAGCACGTGGAACTGGGCCATGGCTGCCAGCTTCATTCGCACGTCGTGCTCGATGGCCACACGCGCATCGGCAAGCGGAATGAGTTCTTTCCCTTCGCTGTGATTGGCAAGAAGACGCAGGACTTGAAATACAAGGGCGGCACCACGCGCGTTGAGATCGGTGACGAAAATGTTTTCCGCGAGAGCGCCACGGTGCATTGCGCCACGGACGATGGCGATGCGACGGTGATCGGCTCGAACAATCTTTTTCTGACGCACGCGCACGTGGCGCATGACTGCGTGCTCGGCAATCACATCATTCTGTCCGGCTTCGCGGGCCTGGCGGGCCACGTGATCGTGGAGGATTACGCGATCTTGAGCGGCTACGCGGCGGTGCATCAGTTCTGCCGCATCGGGCGCATGTCCATGGTCGGCGGTTGCAGCAAAGTGGCGCAGGACATCCCGCCGTTCATGATGGCCGATGGCAATCCCGCCGAGACACGCACGATCAACAAGGTCGGCCTGGAGCGCCGTGGCGTTTCGGAGGAAAGCATCAGCACGCTGCGGCTGGCTTACAAAATTCTTTTCCGCGAAGGACTGACAGTTTCCAACGCGCTGGTGAAGATTGAAAAGGAATTGCCGACATCAGCCGAGATGCAACACCTGGTCCAATTCGTCCGCGCCAGCGAACGCGGCATCAGCAAGTAAATGAGCTCTACGAAAGTTGTCCCCAACCTCGTAACGGTCTTCGTGACGATGGGTTTTGTCACTCCCAGCGCTGTTGCAGCATCCATCCCCAGCACGGCCACGCCGGCGGTCATTGTCAGCACCGCCGCTGAACCGGTCGCGCCCGGCAAGTTCGCGCCGACTTGGGAATCACTGAAGCAGTATGAGACGCCCGAGTGGTTTCGCGACGCGAAGTTCGGCATCTGGGCGCATTGGGGCGCGCAGTGTCAGCCCGAGCAG
>SCTL01000579.1 GCA_004297495.1 Verrucomicrobiota bacterium | reverse complement strand
TGCATGAGCATGCGGCGATACGGCTTGTGGTCGTAGCTCACCTTGACCATGTAAACGTTGCACTCCAGCCCGAATAAACTGCAGGCGAACGCGAGCGATGAACCCCACTGGCCTGCGCCCGTTTCCGTAGCGAGCCGTTTTGTGCCGGCTTGCTTGTTGAAGTACGCCTGGGGCACGGAGGTGTTGACCTTGTGACTGCCGGCGGGACTGACGCCTTCGTATTTGTAGTAGATGTGCGCGGGCGTGTTCAGCGCCTTCTCCAAGCGCACCGCGCGCAACAGCGGCGTGGGCCGCCAGAGCGCGTAGATTTCGCGGACTGGCTCGGGAATTTCGATCCACGGCGCCGGACTGATCTCCTGCTCGATCAGATTGCGCGGGAAGATCGCCTCGAGCGCGTCCGGCGGCATCGGCTGCTTTGTGCCCGGATGCAAAGGCGGAGGGAGGGGCTCAGGGAAGTCGGCGTTGAGGTTATACCAAGCGGTCGGGATGTCCGCTTGCGTCAGGGCAAAGCTGGTGGTCTTGCTCATAGTCGCATTTGATTCGGGAACATCCTCGAATGAAACGCGACCGGGCGCTTGCCTTCCAATGCCAAATACTGACCAGAAGTTGTCCTGACTGACGCGCCCGTTAGCGCAGTTCCGCCTTCAATTGTGACTTCAATGCGTCCACAACCTTCCCGTGCGCCGCGTTCACTTCGGCATCGGTCAATGTTTTGTCTGCACCGCGATAAGTAAACGCGTAGGCGAGACTCTTCCGACCTTCGGGAACATTCTTGCCGCGGAACACGTCGAAAAGTTCAACCGCCTCGAGGTTTGCAGGCTTGGCCTGCTTCACGGCCTGCAACACGGCATCGTGCGTCACGGATTCGGCCACAAGCATCGCCACATCGCGGCGGCTCGATGGGAACTGCGGCAAAGGCTTGAAGGATTTCGCGGCGTTCCGGCGGGCGATGAGTTGATCGAGATTCAATTCCGCGAGCAACACGGCGTCGCGCAGATCACCTTTCTTTGCCAGCGCTGGCGAAAGCTGACCGAGCTGGCCCAGCGGCAGTTTCCCGCCAAGCGTCACGACGGCAGACTCGAGAAACAACTCCGTGGTTTCCGCGCGCCTGCTGAACACCACACCACGCAGGCCGAACTGTTCCAGAAACTCCTCCATGATGCCTTTCAAATCGCAGACGTCGAACTTGGCGTCGCGGTCCCCGCCGCTCCAGAAATTCGCCGCGCGCTGGCCGGTGAGGGCGATGGCCACGTTGCGATTTTCCTTCGTCTGGCCGTTGGCGTTCATGAACACGCGGCCAACTTCGAACAACGCCACATCGTGATTCTTTCGCGAAACATTGTGTCGTAGCGAATGAATCAAGCCCGGCAGCAAACTCGGCCTCAGCACATCCATGTCGCTGCTCAACGGATTCGCGAGCGCGACAATGTCCTCTGACCTTTGATCTCTGACCTCTGACTTCGCAATCAACGTCTGTCCCTGCGCTTCATTCAAGCCAAGCCCGGCGAGGATTCGTCGCGCCTCGGCGATCTGGTCATGCACCGAGTCATGCGCGTTCGTGCCGATCGCACCGCGCGGCGGCGTGGCGGGAACTTTGTCGAGCCCGTGCAACCGTTCGATCTCTTCAATCAAATCCGTCTCGCGTTTCAAATCCACGCGCCACGTTGGAATCTGAAAAGTCGTCGGCTCAACCGGCCCATCCTCGCCAACAGGACGCGCCTTGCGATTCGCCGCCCTCAAACCAAGCTGGCCGAGATAGAATGCCATCTCCTCCAGCTTGAGCGTGATGCCGAGCAACTCATTCACCTTGCGATGGCGCAACGTGACCTGCTTTGGTTCGACCGGATTCGGATAAGCGTCCACAACGCCTTCAGCCAACTGGCCGCCTGCCGTTTCCAGAATCAACTGCGCCGCCCGCTGGCTGGCCCAATCACAAATTCCTACATCCGCGCCGCGTTCGAAGCGGTAGCTGGATTCGCTGCGCAAACCGAGTTGCTTGCTGGTGCGCCTGATGTTCGTCGGCGAGAAATACGCGCTCTCGATCAGCACATCCACCGTCTTGTCGTTGATCTCGGTGTTTGCGCCTCCCATCACGCCGGCGAGGGCGATTCCCTTTTGCTCGTCGGCGATCAAAAGCATTTCGTTCGTGAGCATGCGTTCTTGATTATCGAGCGTTTTAAATTTTTCTCCCGCACTTGCGCGACGAACGACGATGGTCGGCTTGCCGCCCGCGCCTTTGGCGATGAGATGATAATCGAACGCGTGCAACGGCTGGCCGATTTCCAGCATCACGTAATTCGTCACGTCCACCACGTTGCTGATGCTGCGGATGCCGACTTTCTCCAACATCGAGCGCAACCAATCAGGGCTTTGGCCAATCTTCACACCCTTGACGATGCGCGCGGTGTAACGCGGGCAAAGCTCGGCGTCTTCAATGCGGACGGAGACGAGTTCCCCCGCGTGTTGCGTGTTGCGTGTTGCGTCAAGTAGCGGCGGAAGCTTCAGCTTGCTTCCCGTCACCGCGGCGATTTCGCGCGCGATGCCGATGACGCTGTTCAAGTCCGGCCGGTTCGGCGTGACTTCGAGATCAAACACCACATCACCGCCGCTCTTGCCGAGATATTCCGCGAACGGCTGGCCGACTTTCGTGTCCTCGCGCAGAATGAGCAGGCCGTCCACTTGATCGGGCAAGCCGAGTTCTTGCGGCGAGCACAACATGCCGTGCGATTCCACGCCGCGAATCTTTCCGACCTTGATGGTGAAGGGTTCTTTCTCGCCAGCCTTCAACGGGAGCGACGCGCCGGGCAGGATGAGCGGGACTTTGTCACCCGCCTTGAAATTCTGCGCGCCGCAAACAATCTGGCGTTCGCCCGCGCCGTCATTCACGCGGCAGAGCGAGAGTTTGTCCGCGTTGGGATGTTTGTCGCGCGTGATGACTTGCGCCACAACGATGCCGTCGAACTCGCCGCCGATTTTCTGCACGCCCTCGACTTCGAGGCCGAGCATGGTAAGGCGCTCGACGGTTTCCTCAACCGACCAGTTGAAATCGACGTATTGCTTGAGCCAGTTAAGAGTGACTTTCATCGCGACAATTCAGGCCGCGAAGAGTAATCCAAGGCGCGCGGACTGCCCAATGAAAAATCGCCCGTGCACGATCGGGCGCGTCAGCGCGTCGTCTGCGCGCCTTCAAGCAGCCGTTTGCGCGTGAAGGGAATCAAGCCGCCGGCGTCAATGATCGCCTGACGGGATTTCGGCAACGAAACGAGGAAGAATTCTTTGCCGCTCGATTTGTTCGTTACGGCAGTTGCGCTGATCTCCAACTCGTCGCCTACATTTGCTTCGATGTTCGGACACGTGACGACGCGCAGGCCGAGGTTGATGGCGTTTTGGAGAAAGATGCGCGCGAAACTTTTTGCCACGATGATCAGCTCATGACCTTTCAGGCAGGAAACGGCTTGCTCGCGCGAGGAGCCACAACCGAAGTTCTGGCCGCCGAGCAAGACGCTGCCGGGTGGAATTTGTTTCGCCTTCAGCTTCGCATTGAATGCCGCGTCGTCCGCGAACGCCAGCAACGGCGTTTCGCTCGGCAGCACCGTGGCCATAAAGCGGCCCGGATAGATCACGTCGGTCGAGATGTCGTTACCGACTTTGTAAACGACGGTGGCCATATCAGTTCGTTCCTCCCTGTGGATTGGTGATGACGCCCGTGATCGCGGATGCCGCGGCCACGGCGGGCGAGCAGAGATAAACTTCCGAGTTCGGATTGCCCATGCGGCCTTTGAAATTGCGGTTGGTCGTCGAGAGCGCCGTCTCGCCATCGCCGAGTGCGCCTTCGTGAATGCCGAGGCACGGACCGCAGCCGGAGTTCATCACCACCGCGCCCGCCTGCATGAACGCGCCCACGTAACCTTTCGCCAGTGCTTGGCGGAAAACCTTTCCCGACGCCGGGAAGATCAACATGCGCGTGCCTTGGGAAACTTTCTTGCCCTTCATGATCTTTGCCGCAATCGCGAGATCGTCGAGACGGCCGTTGGTGCAAGAGCCGATAACCACTTGATGAACTTTTTTCCCGACGACTGCATCAATCGGTTTCACGTTGTCCACAGTGTGCGGACACGCAATCTGCGGCGTGAGCTTCGCCACGTTGATCTCGATGACTTGCTCGTAAACGGCGTCTTGGTCCGAGGCAACGAAATCAATCGGCTCAGCGACACCAGCCTCTTCGCGCAGGTAACGCTCGGTCTCCAGGTCGGCCGGAACGATGCCCGCGGTGGCGCCGGCTTCGACCGCCATGTTGCAGAGCGTGAGCCGGCTGGAGGTGTTCATCTGCTTGATCGTCGGGCCGTGGAACTCCAGCACTTTGAAGTTTGCGCCCTGCGCGGTGAGTTTGCCGACGAGGTGCAGAATCAAATCCTTCGCGCCGACAAATTTTTTGAACCGGCCTTTCACGACGACCTTGATCGTGGGTGGAACTTCAACGTTCACCGCCACGCCCAGCGCCCAGACGCTCGCCATTTCTGTCGCGCCGATGCCGAACGCGAACGCACCGAGCGCACCGTGGCTCGTGGTGTGTGAGTCTGTTCCCACGATCACCGCGCCGGGCCGGACATAACCGTTCTCCGGCAAAATCTGGTGGCAGATGCCGCCCACGTCTCCACGGATGTCGTGGAACTTCGTCACGCTCTGGACGCCGACAAACTCACGGACTTTCTTCTGATTCGACGCGGTCTTCGCCGACTCGGCGGGCACGCGATGATCAAAGATCACCGCCACACGGCTCGCATCCCAAATCTTCGGCGTGAGGTTCGTGCCCTTGTAGATTTCGTTGAACTGGTTGATGACGAGCGCGGCATTCTCGTGCGACATCGCGAGGTCCACTTTCGGCTCAACGACGTCGCCAACTTTCACCGACGGCAGGCCGGACGCGCGGGCCAGGATTTTTTCAACAGTGGTCATAATTTGGTGGTTCTATCTGGTTAGCGCCCGCGGATCAGTACTATCAACACCATGATTCCAAGGATCAGCAGCACGAGGTTTATGAACTTCTCCGCTCCGGCGATCCGCTTTTCAATTCGGTCGAGCCTCTCGGTGAGTTCGCGCTTCGACATCGGCGGCTCGGGCGTTTCGGTTTCGTCGCCCGGCTTGCTCAGTCCACAGACCTTGCAACGTCCATTTTCCCACTCGTGCCGATGTATGCGTTCGTCGCTCATGACCCGCCATTAGATCATCCAACAATCTTCGCCGTGCCTTTGTATTTTTCTTCGAGCCGCTGCTTCGGCAAATATTGATCCTCGAGTTTCTTGTATTCCTTCAACCCGACGAAATCCGTGAAGCCTTCAAAGCTCGAAACCCACTGCGTCTGTCCCGGCAGCGTGCCCGTGGGCGACGCCTTGAGCGCCTTGAAGAAATCCGTGAGCGACTTGTGCGCGACCATGCAGGACGCCACAGGAATCGAGACGCGCCCAACGCCGAGCTTCGCGAGTTCGGGAATTGGCACGAGTTCGGTTTTCATGCCGGAAATCGCGTCCATGAGATTCACCGAGAGCGGGCCTTTAAGTGCTTTGACCGCCTTCTCGATGTCGGCCTTGGTCTTGATTCCGTCAATGAACGCGAGGTCCGCGCCGTTCGCGAGATAGAGATTGCAGCGACGGATGGCTTCATCGAGTCCGAGCACGGCGAACGAATCCGTGCGCGCGTTGATGATGAAATCCTTGTCCAGCTTGTCGCGGACATCGGCACACGCTCGGACTTTGCCGGCCATTTCGTCGGCTTCAATGACTTCCTTGCCGCTCATGTGGCCGCACCGTTTCGGGAACACCTGGTCCTCGATGTTCATGCCGGCCACGCCCATGGCGATGAGTCGCTCGGTGATCCACTCGGCGTTCACGGCGTTGCCGCCGCCGGTGTCCACGTCGGCCATCACGGGAATGTTCACGGCCTGCGCAATGTTCCAGGTGATGTCGAGCACGTCCTTCATCTGCACGAGGCCAACGTCCGGTTTGCCCAGCAACGAAGCGGCCAGGCCATAGCCGGAAATCTGGATGGCCTCGAAGCCGCAGGCTTCAATGACCTTGGCGCTCATCGCGTCGTGACAACCGACGACCGCGACGGCGCGGCGTTCCAGGATGGCTTTGCGGAGAACAGTGGTTCGTTTCATTTTTGAATTCCAATTCTTGGCGCGCGTGATTGAAGGGCGGCGAGGAAAATTCTCGAGTTGAAACCCGCTCCAAAAGTTTGGGCTGCGGTTTGTGGCACTGCCAGTGAATCACGTCGGCGCAGCACGTCCAGGCCTTTGCCCGGCGCCGTCCGACGTTCGCATTCCAGCACCCGCTGAAACATTCCGGTGAGCGATGAAGTTGTCATGAAGTGTCAGAGTTTGGCTGCGATTGCTTTCGCCATATCGAACGTGGAGGCGCTGCCACCCATGTCGTAGGTGCGGACCTTGCCTTCCTTGATGACCTGCTCGACGGCGAGTTCGAGCATTGCGGCTTTGCTGATTTCGCCCAGCCACTCCAACATCATCTTCGCCGCAAGAATCGTGGCGATGGGGTTCACCTTGTATTGCCCGGCATATTTCGGCGCGGAACCGTGCGTCGGCTCGAACACGGCGAGGTTCTTGCCGATGTTGCCCGAGCAGCCAAAGCCCAGTCCGCCGACCATCTGCGCACAGAGATCGGAGATGATGTCGCCGTAGAGATTCGGCGCGACGAGCACGTCATAATTGAACGGATTCTTCAGCAACCACATCGTCAGCGCGTCGATGTTCGCCTCGTCCATCTGGATTTCGGGAAATTCTTTCGCGACGGACTTCGCGCATTCGAGGAACAAACCGTCTGTGGCGCGGACAACGTTGGCCTTGTGGACCACCGTGACTTTCTTGCGTTTGAACTTCCGCGCGAACTCAAACGCCGCGCGCACGATGCGTTCCGAACCGGCGCGCGTGTTGATCTTGCAGGACACGGCGTATTGGTCGGGCGGCAACTTGGCGAACGGCGCGAATGGCTTCGACAGTTTCGTCAAAGTCTCCGCCAGTTCCGTCGGCACGGGCGCGAACTCGACGCCCGCGTAAAGGTCCTCGGTGTTCTCGCGGAACACGACGAGGTTAATGCCTTCCTTGAAGTTGATCGGGTTGCCGGGATACGCCTTGCACGGGCGAAGGCAGATGTAGAGATCGAAGAGCTGCCGCATCCGCACGATAGGCGAGCGATACGTGAGGCCCTTGCCCT
>SCTL01000006.1 GCA_004297495.1 Verrucomicrobiota bacterium | reverse complement strand
CACGATCCGTCAGCCGCACCTCGGAATCGAAACCGCGGCGCTTTCCTTCACGAATCTCCTGGTCGCGACCAATCTCACCGAGACCGTTCGCTTCACCGCCGGACGCGAGGTGCCGTTCACTGTGCCCTTTGGCCGCTGTGTCTTTCAGGACCCGCTCTTTCTGCCGGGCACGGTCGCGCTCGAAATCGGCGGGCACGAACTCGTCCTCATGCCGCGCCACTTGACGATTGACGGCGCGGAGCGCGCATGGAGCGCCTGCCGGTCGGTGTCGTTGGGAGAGCGGACGAATTCCAGCTCCGTGAAATGAAACAGGCGAGGCTGCTGGCCTCGCCTGTTCAAATGGAGTGGTCGTAAATTACTTCGCCACCGCTGAGACCGCTTCCTTCTCCTTCACGAGCGTCGCACCCTTGCCGATGCGCTTGCGCAGGTAAGTGAGCTTGGCGCGGCGAACCGAGCCGGTGCGCTCCACTTCGATCTTGTCCACGCGCGGCGAGTGAATCGGGAAAATGCGCTCCACGCCTTCGCCGTAGCTGATGCGGCGGACGGTGAAGGTTTCGTTGAGGCCGCGGCCACGTTTGCCGATGACCACGCCTGCGAAAATCTGGATGCGTTCCTTGTCGCCCTCGACGACCTTGGTATGCACGCGCACAGAATCGCCCACGCCGAACTTGGCGTCATCCTTGCGAAACTGTTCCGATTGAATTTTGTCCAACAATGCCTGATTCATAAATTTTCTTTTGTGACGATGCTTTCTTGCTTTCGACGTTCCGGCAGGGGCTCGTCACTCGTGCCCTGTCGTCCGTCGCCTGATCAAATCCGGCCGGCGTTCCTGCGTCCGCAAGTGCGCCTGTTCCGCGCGCCATTTTTCGATCTCCGCGTGATTGCCGGAGAGCAAAACGTCCGGGACTCTCATCCCGCGAAATTCCGCCGGTCGCGTGTATTGCGGATATTCCAGCAGGCCGGTGCTGAAGGATTCCTGCGCCGCGCTTTCGTCGTCACCCAGCACGCCGGGGATCAACCGGGCCACCGCATCAATCACCACCATCGCCGGCAGCGCCCCGTTGGTCAGCACGTAATCGCCGATGCTCAACTCGTCGTCCGCGAGCCGTTCGCGGATGCGCTCATCGAATCCCTCGTAATGCCCCGTCACCAGCAACAAGTGCTCGTGCCGCGCCAGCTCTGCGGCAATGTGCTGGTTGAACGCCCGGCCCGAGGGCGACATCAGCACCACAAAAGTTTTCTCGCCAGCCAACTGCTCGACCGCTTCAAAGATCGGTTCCGGCTTTAGCAACATGCCCGGGCCGCCGCCAAACGGGCGGTCATCCACGGTCTTGTGCCGGTCATGCGTCCAGTCGCGCAACTGGTGCAACTGCAATTCCAACAACCCGGCTTTTCGCGCGCGCTTGATGATGCTTTCATCCAGCGGCCCCGCGAACATCGCAGGAAACAAAGTGAGCACGTCAATTTTCATGCTCGAGTCGGGCCGGTTCCCCCGGCGAAACCGCGCCCGCAAAAATTATCTCGCCGCACCGCGCGGCCTGTCTTCGACGATCTCCACCGAGCAACGCAACCCTTTCCGTGCGCTGCCGGCTTGCAGTAACGAGCGGATCGCATTGATCGTCATTCCCTGCCGGCCAATGATCTTGCCGACGTCCTGCGGGTCGAGCCGCAGTTCATAAACCGTCGTTCCCTCGCGTGGCACCGGCGTCACCGTGACCGCGTCGGGATTCTGCACCAGCCCTTTGACGACGTATTCCAAAAAGGCCTGCATGGCGGAAACTCAGCTCAGGCTGCCGCAACGGCCTTGCTGGCTTTCTTGATGAAGCTCGCCACCGTCTCGCTGGGCTGGGCGCCTTTGCTGACCCAATACTTCGCGCGTTCGAGGTCCAGCTTGACCTTGTCGCTCTTCTTTTGCGGCCAGTACGTGCCCAGTTCTTCGATGAACTTGCCGTCGCGCGGGCTGCGACCGTCGGCCACAACAATTCGAAAAATCGGGGTGTTCTTCGCCCCGACGCGTTTCATGCGGATCTTGACTGACATAAATTTCTATTCAACTCAGTTGCGCCCGGAAAAACTTTCGCGGGACTCGGTGAAACCCTACCGAAAAGGAGCGCAGAGATTAGTTGCGGTTCCGATTCAATGCAAGCCCTCTTTTGAACCTTGACCGTTGCCTTGGGCGCGGAACATTCTTCGCCACGTCGCTCATGCCCGCAACCGCCATCACCAAGAGCCTGGAAACCATCGTCGGCGCGGAAAACGTCCTGACCGCCAAAGAAGACCTCATCGCCTACTCCTTCGACGGCACGGCGGCGATGAGTCAGATGCCGGGCTGCGTCGTCTTCGCGAAAACCACGGAGCAAGTCGCGGCGATTCTCCAGCTGGCCAGCGAAACCAAAACGCCCGTCGTCACGCGCGGCTCGGGGACGGGTTTGAGCGGCGGAAGTCTGCCGGTGCCGGATTGCGTGGTGCTGTGCCTGACGAAGATGGAACGCATTCTCGAACTGGACCGCGCGAATCTCACGCTCCTGGCTGAACCGGGTGTGACCACGCTCGCCATCGCTGACGCGGCCAACGCCGCCGGACTTTTTTATCCGCCCGATCCTGGCTCGATGAAAATCTCCACCATCGGCGGCAACGTCGCGGAAAACTCCGGCGGCTTGCGCGGACTCAAGTACGGCATCACGCGCAACTACGTCATGGGCCTCGAAGTTGTTTTGCCGGACGGCGAAATTCTGTGGACCGGCAACAAGTGCGTGAAGGACGTGGCGGGTTACTCACTGCGCGACCTGTTCATCGGCTCGGAAGGCACGCTCGGTGTCATCACAAAAGTTTTGTTGCGCCTGATTCCGAAACCACAGGGCAAGAAAACTCTCGTCGCCACTTACGCTGACATGGCGCAAGCCGCGCAAACGGTTTCCGACATCATCGCCGCGCAGATTATTCCCTGCACGTTGGAGTTTCTGGATCGCATGACGATTCGCTGCGTCGAGGATTACGCCAAGGTCGGCCTGCCGCTGGATTGCGAAGCTTTGTTGCTGATGGAAACTGACGGTCATCCCGCCGCCGTGGCCGAAGAAGCCGCGAAGATGGAAGAACTCGCGCGCAAAAACGGCGCGAAAGAAGTCCGCGTGGCCAAGGACGAAGCCGAAGCCAACAAACTCGCCTCCGCCCGCGCGAGCGCGGAGA
>SCTL01000578.1 GCA_004297495.1 Verrucomicrobiota bacterium | reverse complement strand
AAACCAAAGCAAAGAAGGTGAAGCTTCGGCGGAGTTGGGGCGGGGAAAGGGATGACAGTGGGCACCATGGCGGGCAGTCAGTACGGAAACCCGGCAGGAGACTTTTTCCAAAAGACTCCGACTCCTCCTTTGCGGTTCAATCGAAGGCCATCCAATTTATGAAACCTCCACGTAGTGTCGTGTACCAGATTCTCATCCTCGGCTCCGTGTTGTTGGCGGGCGGGCGCACGCTGGCGTTCTGGTCGCCCGCGGGACCGGAGCTGGCCAATTTCGACGCGCGCGGAGGGGAAGCCGGCGTCGAGGCGGACGCCGGACGCGCCGCAGCGGTGTCCGCGTTGCGCGCGCGATTGCCGGAGGCGCGGGTGGATTTCGACGAGCACACGGGCGCGCCCAAGTGGGTCACCGCCGAGCGCGGGTTTTTGAGCGGGCCGGACGGACAGGGGCGGGCCGTTGGTCCGGCGGCGGCGGCGGCGATTGCGAGGACCGAGGATCATCGTCCCGCGAAGTCCTTTCTGCATGAGCACCGGGCCTTGTTCGGTTTCGGACCGGAGATTCTGTCGGGCGCGCGCGTCAAACAGGATTCGCACACGGCGCACAACGGCTTGCGGACGGTGGTGTGGGAACAGGAACTCGATGGCATTGCCGTGTTCGAGGGATTGTTGATCGCGCACACGACCCGGAGCAACGAGTTGGTGAATCTCTCCAGCCAGTTCATTCCGGACGCGGATAAAGCGGCGGACGCGGGCACGCCGAACCGCGCGGCGCATTTGAAGCAGCCGTCCGTCCCACCGGGACGCGCCGTGGCGCTGGCCGTCCGCAACCTGGAGGAAACGCTGGACGAGGCGGACGTGAATGCGGTGGAGCCGAAAGCGGAAGGCGCGGAGCAACGCCGGCATTTCCGGGCGCCGGGGTTGAACGGCGCGGCGGACGTGAAGTTGACCTGGCTGCCGATGAATCAGCAGTCATTGCGTCTCTGTTGGGACGTCGTGCTGACGAGCCGCGCGCGCGGCGAAATGTACCGGCTGTTGATTGACGCGCAATCCGGCGCCACCCTGGTGCGGCATCGGCTCACGGAGTATTTGAGCGACGCGAGCTTCCGGGTTTATACCAGCGACAGTCCGTCCCCGTTTTCGCCCGCCTGCTCCACGCCGTGCACGACGCAGCCGCCGGTGGTAGCGCGCACCCTCGTGACGTGGAGCGCGCTGGACACGAACGCCTCGCCCGCCGGCTGGATTGACGACGGCGGAAATCAAACGTGGGGCAACAACGTGGACGCCCACACGGATCGCGACGCGAACGACTCCCCGGACCTGCCCCGTCCGCAGGGCACTTCGTTCCGCACGTTTGATTTCACCCTGGATCTCACGCAGGAGCCGATCACCTACACGAACGCCGCGGCGACCGATCTGTTCTATTGGTGCAACTGGATGCACGACAAACTTTATGCGCTCGGCTTCACGGAGGCGGCGCGGAATTTTCAGAGCAATAATTTTGGACGCGGCGGCCTGGGCAACGACGCGGTGCAGGCCGATGCGCAGGATGGC
>SCTL01000054.1 GCA_004297495.1 Verrucomicrobiota bacterium | reverse complement strand
CGAAAGTCCATTGAGGATTGCGACGGCAGTGGCGGCGAGTTCTTCGAGCGCGGCAGGTTGAATGGATTGCGCGGGGTTCTTGATCAACTCCAGTTTCACGCCATCGCGGCCTTTGAAATAGTCGTGCGTGAAGTTCGTCGGGATGATCAGCGCGCCGCCGATCTCGTTGTTGTTGATCTTTTGCAGCGCAGTCGCGCGGTCCACAAAAACAGGCGCGAGATGTTCGCCGCCGTCGCCCTGAGTCATCGCGCCGCGCAGCATTTTTGAGAGGAACGATTGATCCTCGTCCACGACCGCGAATTTGATTTTCTCCAATTCGTTTTCGCCTTTTCCTCCGAACGCGAGCCCGATCAGTCCGGTGATGCACAGCGGCAGCGCGATGTTGATGAGCGCCGGCAGCGGATTGCGCCAGACGCGGCGGAGGTCTTTGGCGAGGAGGACGCGGAGCATGTTACTCGCGCAAGTCGCGGCCCGTGAGTTGGAGGAAAACGTCGTTCAAGCTCGGGCGCTTGAGCGTGACGTTTTGCACGCGCACGGGCAGACCGAGCAATTCCTTGAGGCACTCGGACGGATCGCGCGTGCCGATGGCCGCGACCGTGAGATGCTTTTCTGTTTTCTGAATGACACGAAAGCGCTGCTGAAAACCGTCCCACATGTCGGGCGATGAATCCTTGAAATCCGCTTCGAGCGCGAACACGCGATCGCCGCCGAGACGTTCCTGCAATTCGCCGAGCGTTCCCTCGGCGAGCAGTTGTCCGTGATCAATCACCCCGATGCGTTGGCAAAGCGTCTCGGCCTCTTCGAGATAATGCGTCGTGTAAAGGATCGCCGTGCCGGAATCGCGGAGCGCGCGGATGAATTCGAGAATGTTCACGCGCGCCTGCGGGTCAATCGCCACGGTCGGCTCGTCGAGCAGCAAAAGTTTCGGGCGATGGAGCAGGGCACAACCGAGATTGATGCGCCGCTTCATGCCGCCGGAATAAGTTTTGATCGCATCCTTCGCGCGGTCGGTGAGCGAGAGCGCTTCGAGCAATTCCACGGTTCGCGCGCGCGCGTCGGCGGAACTCAGCCCGGCCATGCGGCCCCAGAACTCAAGATTCTCGCGGCCGGAAAGTTCCTCGTAAATCGCCAACTCCTGCGGTACGACGCCCATGATTTGTTTGGCGCGCTGCGGGTCGGACCAGAAGGCGGTTCCCGCGACGGTGATCTGGCCGGCGTCGGGCTTCAACAAACCGCAGATCATCGAGATGGTCGTGGTCTTGCCCGCGCCGTTCGGGCCGATGAGGCCGTAAATCTCGCCTGGCCGAACCTCGAAGGTGACGGAGTCTACCGCGCGAATCGCGCCGAAACTTTTGGAAAGTCGTTCGACCTGGAGCAGTGACATGGCCGCGAAGTTAAGGCAACGCCGTCGGCACACAAGATTGAAATGGGTGCAAAAAAGCCGCTCCAGTTTCCCGGAGCGGCTCTTAGATTTTCGTAGCGGCGACTCGGCAGAGCGCCGCTGAATTATTTTAGTTGGCGGCGCTCTGCCGAGTCGCCGCTACGCTGACTATTTCTTTTTCGCAGCCTTCGCCTTGCGCTTTTCTTCGATGGCTGCCTGCGCGGCGGCGAGGCGCGCGACGGGGACGCGATACGGCGAGCAGCTCACATAGGTGAGGCCGACGCGGTGGCAAAACTTGACAGAGTCAGGATCGCCGCCGTGTTCGCCGCAGATGCCGAGCTTGATGCCAGGGCGGGTCTTGTTGCCTTTCTCGGCCGCGATCTGCACGAGCTGACCGACGCCGGTCTGGTCAATCGAGGCGAACGGATTCTTCTTCATGATTTCATTCTCGGTGTAGGCGCCGAGGAACGAGCCGGAGTCGTCGCGCGACATGCCGAGGCAGGTTTGCGTGAGGTCATTCGTGCCGAAGCTGAAGAACTCGGCGGTCTGTGCGATCTCGTCGGCAGTGAGCGCGCCGCGCGGGATTTCGATCATCGTGCCGACGCTGTAGTTGATCTTCACCTTCTTCTCTTTCTGCACGAGGGCAGCCACTTCGTGAACGATGGCGACCTGCAAGTCCAATTCCTTTTTGAAGCCGACGAGCGGGATCATGATTTCGGGCTTGGCCTTGAAACCTTTCTTGGTTGCATCGGCGGCGGCTTCGAGGACGGCGCGGGCCTGCATGCGGGTGATCTCGGGATACTTGATGCCGAGGCGGCAGCCGCGGAAACCAAGCATCGGGTTGAACTCATGCAGTTCGTGGACGCGAGACATGATTTTCTCGACCGGCACGTTTAGCTTCCGCGCGAGGTCCATCTGGGCTTCCTTCGTGTTGGGCAGGAATTCATGCAGCGGCGGATCGAGGAAACGGATCGTCGCGGGATAACCTTTCAGCGCCTTGAAGATGCCGAAGAAGTCGTCGCGTTGATACGGGAGCAACTTCGCGAGTGCGGCTTCGCGGGCTTGCAGGTTGTCGGCGAGAATCATTTCGCGCATCGCATCAATGCGGTCGCCCTCGAAGAACATGTGCTCGGTGCGCGTGAGGCCGATGCCGACGGCGCCGAACGCGATGGCCTGCTCGGTCTGCTCCGGCGTGTCGGCGTTGGTCCGGACGGACAGGCGCGTGGCCTTGGAACACCACTTCATGAGCTGAGTGTAGTTCTTATACTTCTCGGTCGCTTGCGCGACTTTGTCATCGTGGAGCAGGCCAGTGATGATTTCCGACGGAGCGGTCTTGATCTGGCCCGCATAGACGAGGCCGGACGTGCCATCAATCGAGAGGAAGTCACCTTCGTTGAACGTCTGCCCGTCAATCGTCGTGGTCTTGGCATCGTAATCAATCACGACTCCCGCCGCGCCGCACACGCAGACCTTACCCATCTGCCGGGCGACGAGCGCCGCATGAGAGGACACACCACCGCGTGCGGTGAGAATGCCTTCCGCTGCGATCATGCCGCGCAAGTCTTCGGGTGAAGTCTCGACGCGAACGAGCAAAACTTTCTCGCCCTTCTCGGCGGCTTGCACCGCGCGGTCGGCGTTGAAATAGATTTTGCCAGTCGCCGCGCCTGGACCAGCCGGGAGACCGGTGGCGATGACCTTGGCCTTCTTGACTTCGCTCAAATCAAAAATCGGAGCGAGCAATTGTTCCAACTGATCGGCGGGATTGCGGAGGATCGCCGTTTCCCAATCAATCAACTTTTCCTTCACCATGTCGGCGGCGAACTTGAGCGCGGCGGCAGCGGTGCGCTTGCCGTTGCGCGTCTGGAGCATGAACAACTTGCCTTCCTGCACGGTGAACTCGATGTCCTGCACATCCTTGAAATGCTTTTCCAGAATCTTGCGGACGTTCATCAGTTCCGCGTAGCTCGCGGGCATCTGGTCTTTGAGCTTGAGCACTGGTTCGGGCGTGCGCACACCGGCGACGACGTCTTCGCCCTGCGCATTGATGAGAAATTCGCCGTAAAATTCATTCGTTCCATTCGCGGGATTGCGCGTGAAGGCAACGCCGGAACCGGACTTGTCGCCCGTGTTGCCGAACACCATCGCCTGCACGTTGACCGCCGTGCCCCATTCCGTCGGGATGTTGTATTTGCGGCGATAAACAATCGCGCGATCGTTCATCCACGAGCCGAACACCGCGCCGGCAGCGCCGCGCAATTGATCCCACGGGTTGGTCGGAAAATCTTTGCCGGTGCGTTCCTTCACGAGCGCCTTGAAACGCTTCACGAGTTCCGCCTGATCCTCCGCGGTGAGTTTCGAGTCTTCGATGTCCGCGTGATACTTCTCGTGTTTGAATTCGTGAATCACGGTTTCAAACGGCTCGTGATCCTCGCCCTCGCGCTTTTGCACGCCGAGCACAACGTCGCCATACATCTGGATGAAGCGGCGGTAGCAATCCCACGCGAAGCGCGCGTTGTTCGTCGCCTTCTCGAGCGCGACGACGGATTGGTCGTTCAAGCCGAGATTCAAAATCGTATCCATCATGCCCGGCATGGAATCGCGCGCGCCGGAACGGACCGCGACGAGCAAGGGCATGGCGTCGGTGGCGCCGAACTTCGTGCCCATGATCTTTTCCATGTTGGCCATACCCGCTTCCATCTGGGACTGGAGTTCCTTCGGGTAAGTGCGCTTGTGCGCGTAGAAGTAGGTGCAAACCTCGGTGGTGGCGGTGAAGCCCGGAGGCACGGGCAGACCGATGCGGGTCATCTCGGCGAGGTTCGCGCCCTTGCCGCCGAGGAGGGGTTTCATGCTGCCGTCGCCGTCAGCTTTTTTGTTGCCCCAAGTGTAAACGTATTTGGTGGATTTTGATTTTGCCATAAAGTTTTCTTGTCGGTCGTTGTTTGCCCGCTCGTGTTCCCGTTGGGAGAAAATCTGCGAAACGGGCGAGGACTTTAGCAAAGCGAACCCGGGAGTCAACGAACGAAGCGGGGAATGACAAATTGTGCTGGCACTATGGCAATTTTGGGCCATGCGCGAGTCGCGCAAAGTAAGGCGAACGCAAGTCAATCATTACGTCGCGGGTCACGAGGTTCCGCGGTTTCTGCCGAAGAAATTCTCCTGCGTCAGTCTTTGCCGACGTCTTTCGGTGAACGCAACGATTTGCCCGCGCTGGCCGGGATCTCAGTTCGTTTCGCATCCTTGGCGGGACTGGTTGCGCCGAGATTGTCGCCGATCACCGCGATGTCGTCCACGCCCACCCATTCGTCGTTGCCCTCGGCGTTGGCGGTGATCCAGCGGACTTGCACGAGCGGTTGATCGTTCGCCTCCGCCGGCAACACGGCGATGATGGGCGTGACCAGCGTCGCGAGACCCGGCCCCGTGGTGGGATCGGGCACAAACGCGGCGGCCAGGTCGGTGAAGGCGACATTGGTGCCGACCCGAAATTGAAACGCGACGGCCTGCACCGCGTTGTTGGCCGAACCGTCAATATCGCGAAGCTTGTAGCCGACGGCGACGTTTTGTTTCCCCTTCGTCGAAAGATTCAACAACAGAAACGGCGCGCCGGCCGTGGCCGAACCTTTGAGCGCCACGACATGATCCCCGATGCCATCAAACTCCGCCAGGCCACCGGTGCGCAGTGTGTTGGGATTTTTTTGATTGGCGATCACGTTGACCGGCGTGTCCGTGCCCGGCTGCGTGATCGTCTGCGGGTTCGCGCCAGGCTTGGCCGTGAGTTTGTCGCCGCGATAGCCCATGAAGCCGGGCACGTCCGACCAGTCGTTGTCCTTGGTGATGAGCGCGGCGTTGGCCCAGTCTTGCACGAAGGGAATTTCCTGCGGCGCGTCGTTGGCGAACGCAGGCAGCGTCAGTGCCAGGGTGATCACGAGGAGGCGGCGCACATCGGGGAAGGGAGGCGGGTTCGTTTTCATAAATCCAATCCGGGTGAAAGGTCGGTATGTTGACTGGGCTTTGGCTCTGATGGGATTCTTCGGCCAAGACGCGGAGTCCGTCAAGGGCATTTCCCGCACCCGTCAGCGCGTGATCCATCCGCCGCCCACCACGAGGTCGTCCTGATAAAACACCGCCGCCTGCCCGGGCGTGATGGCGCGTTGCGGCGTGTGCAACTTCACCTTCGTGCGATTGCCGTCGAGCGGAGTGATCGTGGCCGGCGTGCCCGGATGATTGTACCGAATCTTCGCCGTGACTTCGATTGGCGCGGTGAGTTGCTCAAACGGATGCCAGTTGCAACGCTCGGCAATGAACTCATCGCGATCCAACGCCGAGTCGTCGCCGACGATGACGCGATTATTTTCCGCATCCAACTCGACGACGTAAACCGGCTTCGTCGTCGTGAGGCCGAGTCCCTTTCGCTGGCCGATGGTGTAAAACTCGATGCCGTCGTGATGCCCGAGCAAGTGGCCGTGAACATCCACGATCTCGCCGCGATGCTTCTGCACGAGGTTCGCCTGCTGAAGAAAACCGCCGTAGTTGTTGTCCGGCACGAAACAAATTTCCATGCTCTCCTCCTTGTCGGCGGTCTTGAGATTGCAGTGGCGCGCCACTTCGCGCGTGTCGCTCTTGGTTTTTTCGCCGAGTGGAAACATCGCGCGCGCGAGTTGGTCCTGCCGCAGCGAGAACAGGAAATAACTTTGGTCCTTACGCTGATCGCGCCCGCGCTTGAGAAGATAACGACCCTCACCCCCAGCCCCTCTCCCATCCGATGGGAGAGGGTGGCCGGAGGCCGGGTGAGGG
>SCTL01000577.1 GCA_004297495.1 Verrucomicrobiota bacterium | reverse complement strand
AAGCGCTATTACGGCGTCGGCGCGGAAACACTCGACGAAATGGACGAGGAAGCGCCGATGGATTTGGAGCTCCCCACCGACAAGGAAATCACCGAGGGCGATCAGGAAGCCAGCGTCATCAAATTCGTCAACCAAGTCATCTGGGAAGCCTACAAGGACCGCGCCACGGACATTCATCTCGAACCGCAGGAGGACGAACTCCGCATCCGCTACCGCATTGACGGCATCCTGCATCAAACGCCCATGCCGCCGCAATTGAAACGCTTTCAATCCTCGATCCTCTCGCGCATCAAGGTGATGAGCGGGATGAACATCGCGGAGAAACGCCTGCCGCAGGACGGGCGCATCAACGTCCGCATCAAAGGCGAGGAAATTGACATCCGCGTTTCCACCGTGCCGACGGTTTATGGCGAGAGCACCTCGCTGCGTTTGCTTTCGCGCGGAAAGATTTTTCTCAGTCTCGACAAGCTCGGCTTCTCGCCGAAAGACGAGACCGCGCTGCGCGAACTCATCGTCAAACCGCACGGCATTTTCCTCGTCACCGGCCCGACCGGCTCGGGCAAGTCCACGTCGCTCTACGCGATGCTTTCGACGATCAACTCGGTGCACAAACGCATCATCACGGTTGAAGAACCGGTGGAATACGAGTTGAAAGGCATCAACCAGATCGCGGTGCGACCGGAGATCGGACTGAGTTTCGCGATGGGGCTGCGCCATATTTTGCGCCAGGACCCGAATGTGATCATGGTCGGCGAAATCCGCGACCTTGAAACCGCCGAGATCGCCATTCGCGCGGCGCTCACCGGTCACTTGGTTTTCTCCACGCTGCACACGAACGACGCGCCCAGCGCGTTCACGCGGTTGATTGACATGGGCATCGAGCCGTTCCTCGTGGCCTCGTCCGTCGAGGCCGTGATGGCGCAACGTCTCGTCCGCACGATTTGTCCCGTGTGCAAGACGGAGCAAAAAGTCGAACGCAGCTACCTCGACAAGATTGGTTTTCCCGCCGAAGAAATCGCGACGACCCGGTTCATGCACGGACTCGGCTGTGAAGATTGCCGGCAACTCGGCTATCAAGGCCGGCTCGCGATCTACGAATTGCTGGTGTTGAACGAGGCGTTGCGTCCGCTGATTCTCAGCCGTGCGGCGTCCTCGACCATCGCCGCGAAGGCCGTGGATCTGGGCATGAGAACGTTGCGCATTGACGGCTGGAACAAGGTCAAAGACGGCATCACCACGATCGAGGAGGTGCTCCGCGTCACGCAGATCGAGGAGCATCTCGATTCGCTGCTCGAAGGCGAGCGGACGCAGTTCCTGCAAAGAACTCAGTGAACACCATGCCGCCCTCCACCAGATTTACGGTTTACGATTTACGATTTACGAGTCGCAACACGGTGATTCGTGTCACCCGTCACCCGTCACCCGTCACCTGCTGATATGGCTCGCTGGCATTCCTGCAACGTCCTCCACGTCGGCCCCGACTCGCGCCGGCTCTGGCAGTTCGACGCCCGCAACGGCAGCTTCGCGCTGGATCGCGAGCAAACGGTCTCCGGGGACGGTTCGCTGCCCGGGCAGGTCAACAAAACCTGGCGCTCGCTCTGGCAACCCAAGCTGAACGTCGCGCTGCTCCCGCCGGAAAATGTTTTCCTCCGCGTCGCGCAACTGCCCCGCGCGTCGGTCGAGGAAACGCTCTCGATGGTCGAGTTGCAGTTGGAAAAACTCTCGCCCATTCCGGTCACGCAAGTCGTCTGGAGCATTCACCCGCTGGAAAAATCCACGGGCGCGCCGCGCCAAAGCGAAGCGGCGGCGGGCGATCTGCAGACCGTGATCGTGCTGCTCGCCGAACGCAAGACGGTGGAGGAATATCTCGGCCGGCTCGAAGGCCAGGGCTATCTGGCGGACCGGCTCGAACTGCCCGTGCTCGATCAATTGCTCGCCACGAAGATCACCGGCGACGGCGCGTGGATTTATCCCGGCGCTTGGGGCGGCGCGGGCACGGCGCTCGTGGCCTGGTGGCAGGATGGCGTGTTGCAAAACCTCACGTTCATCAGCGCCCCGCCGGCGACCAATCGCGGCGCGCTCGTGGGCGAGCAACTCACGCAGATGGCCTGGGCCGGCGAACTCGAAGGCTGGCTCAAATCCCGGCCGACGTGGCACCTCGTCGCGGATGAAGTCGCCGCCGCCGAATGGGAACCGCTGTTGCACGAAGGTCTCGGCGAACTCGCGCTCGTCGAAGCGCCGCTGCCGCTCGGTCAGATCGCCGCGCTCACCGCCCGCCGCGCCGGCGACGCCAACACGCGCTGCAATCTCCTGCCCGCCGAGTATTCCGTCCGCTACCGCCAGCAATTTGCGGATCGCCTCTGGATGCGCGGGCTGTTCAGCGTTGTGGCAGTCTATCTCGTGGGTGTGGCCATCTACTTCGCCGCGCTGGGCGCGCAGAAATTCCGCACCTACCGCGTCGAACATGAGGTCGCCCAACTCAGCGGCAGTTACACCAACACCATCGAGATCAAGACGCGCGCGCAGAAGCTCAAGGACCGGGCGGATTTGCAATTCGCCGCGCTCGACTGCTGGCGCGTCACCGCTGAGTTGATGCCGGAAGCGCTCACGCTCGATTCGTCCATCTTTGCCGACGGACGCAAGCTCACTTTGCGCGGCACCGCCCCGAAGGGTGAAGACGGCAGCGTGCTCAACTTCAGCGCCGCCATGCGCAAGGCGACCGTCAACAACAAGCCGCTGTTCGATGCCACCAAGCCGGACAATCTCAGCTATCAGCCCGCGCCCGGCGGCTTGGTGGGTTGGACGTTCAGCCTCGAACTCAAAGGCGTGGAGGAATCGCAGTGAAAAATCCCTTTGCCCAACTCACTTCGCTGGAGCGACGCTTCCTGGCCGTCGCCGCGCTGGGCGTGTTCATCGTCGTCAATTATCTCGTCGTCTGGCCACGCTTCAGCGACTGGAGCAAAACCACGGCGCGACTGCACCTCGCCGAGAAAAACTTAAAAATCTTCTCGGACGAAATCGCGCAGAAGGCCAGTTACGAAACCAAGCTCAAGTCGTACGAGGGCGAAGGCGCCACGATTCCGCCCGAGGAACAGTCCACGGAATTTCTCCGCGCCGTCCAGTCGCAGGCGGCGCAGAGCGCGGTTACGATCATCGCCAACTCCCGTCTGCCGCAGCGTACGAACGATCCTTTCTTTCTCGAACAGATCCAATCCGTCCGCGTCTCCGCCGGCGAGCCGCAGTTGGTGGATTTCCTCTACAAACTCGGCACCGGCAGCTCGCTCATTCGCGTGCGCGAACTTTCCGTCTCGCCCGATCCCCCGCGCATGGCGCTCTCCGCCAACATCAAACTGGTGGCCAGCTACCAGAAGAAAGCCCCGGCGCGTCCCACGGCTGCCGCTGCGCCCGCCGCCGCCACCAACACCGTCAAAACCGCAACTCCAACCGCCAAGAAACCGTGAAGACGAACATTCTCATTCTCGCGCTCACCGCGCTCACTGCCGCGGCCCAGGTGCCGCCGCCGCCCGAAACTCCCGCGCCCGCGCCCGGCGTCTCCGCCGCGCAACGCGAAGCCGCCATCCGCGCCAACAGTGGCAATCCGGGCAGCACGACCAATCTGGTAATGACTCCCAGCAACGCGGTTGCCCCAGGGATGTCGCCCAATCGGCCCGCGCCGGTTACCACCCTCGCGCCGGCTTCGGCGGAAGCCGCGCCGACGCCCGCTGCGGCTGCGCCTGCCGCTTCGACGCCGGCCGCTCCCGCTCCCGCGACTCGCGGCATGCAGAAGAAAACTGATAAACCAGCCGCGCCCGCCACGAACCTTGATGATCCCACGCCGGTGTTTGAAGCGGATTGGCCGGGCGCCGGCCTTGATCAGGTGTTGAAATTTTATTCCGATCTCGTGGGCCGGACGATTCTGCGTCCCGCCAATCTCGCCGCGCCGCAAATTGTTTTGAAGACGCACTCGAAACTTTCCCGCGCCGAAGCCATCCAGGCGCTCGACGCCGTGCTGGCGCTCAACGGCATCGCCATGTTGAACGTGGGCGATAAATTCGTGAAAGCCGTGCCCGTGGGACAAGCCAACCAGGAGGCGAAGGAAATTGACGAGCGCGACGCGAGTACGCTGCCGGATTTCGGTTCGTATGTGACGCACGTGGTGCAACTCAAATACGCCAAGCCCACCGAGGTGCAGCCGGTGCTCCAGCAGTTCGCCAAGGTGCCCAACTCGATCTTCGCGATTGACGCCAACGGCATCCTCGTGCTGCGCGACTACACGGAAAACGTGAAGCGCATGTTGGAGATGATCGAGAAACTCGACGTGACCGTGCCGTCGGAATTCGTCTCGGAAGTCATCCCGATCAAATACGCGCTCGCCTCGGACATCGCCAGCGCCCTCTCCAGTCTTGGCGGCGGCGGCAGCGGCACCAGCGTCGGCGGCAGCACGCGGCGCAGCGGCGCGACCGGCACCGGCACGGGCGCGCGTCCCGGCGGTACGGGCTACGGCGCGCAACCCGGCATCAATAATCCCGCGGCGGGCCTTCCGGGACAGCCAGCCGGCGGCACGCCCTCGGCTGGCGGCAGTTTCAGCGACCGATTGCAACAGATCATCCGCAAAGCCTCTTCGGCGCAGGGTGATCTCCAGATTCTCGGCACGACCAAGATCATCGCCGACGAACGCATGAACGCGTTGCTCGTCTTCGCCTCGCGGCAGGACATGGACACCATCACGAACATCGTGGCCAAGCTGGACGTGGTGCTGGCGCAGGTGTTGATTGAAACGATCATCCTCGACGTGCAGTTGGACAACAAATTCACCTTTGGCGTGGCGGCGGGCCAGTCGCCGCGCACGGACGGCAAAGTGACCTATGGCGGCACGGCGAACAATACGGCGGACTCTTCCGGCAACACGCCGCTAAATACGCTGGATCAGTTCTTCAAGGGAAGCACCACCCTGACCACGAATCTCACCGCCGCATTCCCCGGCGGCTCCGGCCTGAACTACTTTGGACGCTATAATCGCGACCTCGACGTGGCCGTGTCGGCGCTGGCCAGTGACAACCGCGTCAACGTCATCCAAAAGCCGCGCATTCAAACTTCCCACGCCACCCCGGCGTCCATCTTCATCGGTAGCACCGTTCCCTACGTGACCGGCAGTTACTATGGCGGCGGTTACGGCGGCACCGGCGGCAACTCTTACCAGCAATTGAAAGTCGGCATCGGGCTGAATGTCACTCCCTTCATCAATCCCGAAGGACTGGTGGTGATGAAAATTGACGAGACGATTGATGAGATCAGTGGTTCGACCGCCATCACCGGCGTCGGCGATGTGCCCAACACCACCAGCCGCACGCTTTCCGCGGAAGTCGCCGTGCGCGACCGCGAGACCATCATCCTCGGCGGCTTTATCCGCAATTCGGATTCCTCGAACAAGAGTGGAATCCCGTACCTCAAGGACCTTCCATTGCTGGGCTACCTGTTTCGGTCCACCGGCAACACCAAGGAACGCAAGGAACTCATCGTGCTGATGCGCCCGACCGTCTTGCGCACGCCGGAACTCGCTGCCGCGCACGTGGCGGTGGAAAAAGAACGACTGCCCGGCGTACGCCGCGCGGAAATTGATCTCGACAAGTACGAGAAGAGCGCCGCCAAAGGATTGAAGAAAGAAATGAGCGGCTTCGACAAACCCACGCCCTTCACGCCGGAGGAGCAGGAACTCTACGGCACGCCGACAAAACCGTAGTGGAGAATAATTGAACAGCGACGAGGTAACGTGCGCTGTTCGTGTTATGGGAACTCAGCGAACTGGTGCGGCAAGATTTTGGCCCCGGCTTACCCGGTTGGCGATGAGTGCGCTCGTCGCCGGCCTGCCTCTGGCCTGCCCGGGAGCTGGAACCGTCTCCACCGCGACCGAAGCCGCGCTCAATGCCGCCCTCGCTGGCGGTGGACTGGTGAATTTCGCTTTCAACGGAACGATCACCATCACGAGCAGCAAGCTCATCACCGTGGAGACGGAACTGGATGCCAGCGGTCACACGGTGATCCTCAGCGGCGGCACCAACGTGCAATTGTTCAACGTCAGCAGCGGCGTCAGTCTCACTCTGCGGAATTTAACCCTGGCCGACGGTCGGACTACCACCAACGGCGGGGCGATTTACAACCGTGGCGACCTCGCGGCGTTCGATTGTGTTTTCACCAACAACCTGGCGGTCGGGAGCAACGGCGTGGACGGCACCAACGGCCTCAGCGCCACGGGCACCAGTCATGCGGGGAATGGTTCCGTCGGCACCGCCGGGGGTAGCGTGTTTGGCGCGGCCATTTACAATGCCGGCACACTGGCACTGACCAATTGTGTTTTTCAAAACAACTCAGCAACGGGAGGAACTGGTGGCAGCGGCGGCAATGGCGGCAGCGCACCCTGGTACGCCGGTAACGGCGGTGCGGGCGGCGCGGGCGGCATGGCCCGCGGCGGGGCAATTTACAGCATTGTGAATGTCGCCATCACCAATTGCACCTTTGTCAGCAACAACGTCACGGCGGGGAACAGTGGCAACGGCGGGTCCGGAGGGACGGCCTATTATTTCGGCAGCAACGCGCACGCGGGAATTTCCGGCGAGGGTGCCGGTGCCGGGGTGTACGCGAGCAACCGTTGCCTCGTTGTGGGTTCGACTTTTTTCGGGAACCGGACGAGGGGCGGTAACGGCGGCACCAATGGCTTGACCACTTTGGGCTCGCAGACGGATGCGGGTCCGACCGGCGGCAATGGCCTCGGCGGCGGCATTTGCAACCGGGGCACAAACCTGATCATCAATTGTACCTTCAACGCCAACACCGCGACCGGCGGCAACGGCGGTGGCGGCAGCGGCACGGGAAATTGGGGCGGCGGCAACGGCGGCAACGGCGGCAACGGATCCGGCGGCGGAAGTTACAGCGCGAGCTTCGAGGGGGTGACGAATTGTACGTTTTCAGGCTGTGTCGTCATCGGGGGCCGCGGCGGCCCGGGCGGTCCCACACCCAGCGGCCCCGGATCCACCGGAGCGACGGGTTCGCAGCGCGGGGCGAACATCGCCAGCGGTGGCGGGGTCTTCGCCCTGCTGAATTGCATTCTCGCCGATCCGCGCGGATTCGTGACCGTCATCGCCACCACCAACTCGACTCCGGTTTCCACGAACTCCCCGCCGGAGAATGATTGCGGCGAGACGCCCTGCACCCTCGTCACCAACCGCTTTCCGGAGGGATGCACCACCGACTGCACCTCAACCAACGTGGTCTATTACTCGAATTACACGACCTATCAAACCAATGCGATTGCGGTCGGAAACGCCTACGGCACCTTTACCGACGCGGGCCACAACCTGAGTTCGGACAACACGCCGACGCTCGCGGGAACAAGTCATAATAGCTTTGACGCGAAACTTGGTTTGCTGGCGGACAACGGCGGCCCAACGAAGACGATGCTGTTGCTGGCCGGCAGCCCGGCCATCAACGCTGGTGACGCCAATCTGTTCCCCGAGATTGATCAACGAGGCGACGAACGACCTTCAGGAACCCGTTGCGATATTGGCGCGGTGGAAATGGACGCCCCGGTGATCCAATCGCCCCCGCAAAGCACCATTGCCGTGGTCGGCGCGGACGTGCAATTTTCTGTTTCGGCCACGAGCGAAGTGAGCCTGAACTACCAGTGGCGCTTCAACGGCACCAACATGCCTGGCCAAACCTCAGACGTTCTCGTCATCAGCCCGGCGCAAAAATCCGATGCCGGAAATTATCAGGTTGTCATCACCAATTATCTCGGCAGCGTGACCAGTCAGGTCGCCGAACTCCGCGTCGGATTTCCACCGGCCCTCACGATTCTCAGGTCGCCGCTGAGTGAAACCGTCCTGACCAACACGCGCGTCGTTTTCACGGCCACGGCGACCGGGGACACTCCGCTGACTTACCAATGGCGCTGGAACGGAACGGATATCGCCGGAGCGACCGGCACGAACTACGTGATTGCGAGCGCACAAACAAATCACACGGGCACTTATGATGTCGTGGTGACCAATGATTTTGGGTCCGCCACCAGCGACCCCCTCAGCCTGAACGTGGGAACACCCCCCTCGATCCAGTCGTCGCCGCAAAGTCTCACCGTGGTGGAAAGCAACACGGCCAACTTTTCCGTCACGGCTGCCGGAACTCCGCCGCTGAACTTCCAGTGGCGCTTTCAAGGCGGGAATCTCAGCGGCGCCACGGGCAGTTCCTACATGATCCCCACCGCGCAAACCAGTGATGCAGGCAATTACGACGTGGTGATCAGCAGTGATTTCGG
>SCTL01000576.1 GCA_004297495.1 Verrucomicrobiota bacterium | reverse complement strand
CATTTTGTTTCCGGCCAGGCAGCGGCGCAACTCGTTCCAGCCCCGCAATCCGTCCTCGAACAAACCGGCGCGAGCCTGCCGCAATTCTGGGGTGCCTTCCAGAACCAGTCGCTCCCGGCGCATTACACGTTGGCCACCAATCAACTCACCACTTCAGAACTCCAAAGTGCACTCCGCGCGTTGCCTTCGCTGTTCATCCTCACGGACCCCACCAATCTATTTTCGCCGGCAACTGGCATTTATCTGCATCCGACGGAGCGCGGTCAAAAATGGGAACGGCCCGTCACAACGCTGCTGCTCGATGCACGCGGCCAGACGAACTTCCAAGCCCGCTGCGGCCTGCGCCTCCACGGTGGCATGAGCCGGCGACCGGAGGAATCGCCTAAACATTCCTTCCGCCTCTCGTTCCGAAAAATTTACGGAACGCCAAAACTCAACGCTCCGCTGTTTGGCACGGATGGGCCGCAACAATTCGACGCGCTGATTCTGCGCGCAGGCGGCAACGATTCCTGGCTGACGAGCGACGGCCCACGCCGCGCCCACGCCACGTATCTGCGTGACGAGTGGATGTGCCGGAGCATGGAGGCGCTCGAGCATCGTTCCGCGCGCGGTCGCTACGTTCACTTGTTTCTCAATTCGCTTTACTGGGGCATCTACAATTTGTGCGAGCGTCCCGGCGCGGAGTTGCTCGACACGAACGACTCGGAGTGCGACATCCTCAAAGGCGACGAAACTGAATCCGGCGACCGCGTCGCGTGGGAAGAATTGTTCGCGCTCGCCAACTCCGGACTCGACGACGCGAAACGTTACGAAGAAGTCAGCCGTCGGCTCGACGTGCCGCAGTTTATGGATTTCATGGTGCTGAACTTTTACGCCGGCAATTCGGACTGGGATCGCTCGGCCAACTGGTATGCGATCCGTCCGCGCACGGCGACGGGCCAGTTCCATTTCTTCGTCTGGGACGCGGAACAAATTTTGGATCAGGTCCAACCCGGAATCCCCGACGATCCCGACGACGAAAGCCCGCTCGCCTTGTTCCACAAGCTGGCCCGGAACAAAACTTTTCGCGCTGCCTTCATCACCCGCGCCGTGCGTGTGCTGTCTGAAAGTTGTGCGCTCTCCCCGAACGAGTCTGCAAAACGATTTCGCGATCTCGCTGACGCGCTCGCGCCCGCCATGTCGCTCGAAGCCGCGCGCTGGGGCAGTTATCGCCGCGACGTGCATCAATTCAAAACCGGCCCGTACGAGGTTTACAGCGTGAGAACCCATTGGCAGCCCGAGGTGGAAAAAATCTCGAGCGAATTTTTTTCGCAGCGACGCGATGCTTTGTTGCAAAACCTCCACGCCGCCGGCTTTGAGCAAGAGTAAGCGAGCCTGAGCCTTGAGATGAATTTCAGCGGCTGTCCGCGCCCACGATCACTCGCAACGCCCGAGTTCGCACCGAAACTTTCGCCGGCAATTCCCCGGCCAGCTCCCCATCCACTTCAAACCGCGCCGGTGAATCGGCAGTGATGGAAAACTCACGCGCTTGCAGCCGCGTCACCAAGCTCTCCGGCACGCGATTCCGCAACAGCAGCGATGGCCCGCAGCGCAACAGCGTCAGCCAGTTCGTGCGCGCGAGTACGCACGCGTCAATCAATCCGTCGTCCATCGCCGCGCGCGGATGCAACTGGAACTCGCCGCCATAAAAACGGCCGTTGCCGAACAGAACGAGTTCTCCCGTGGCACTCCCATTTGCGCTCGTGACGGTGAGGCGCGGGCGCGGCGCATGCAACGCTTTGAGTCCGGCCACGACGTACGCCAGCGGGCCGATTCTCTTTTTCAACTCCCAACTCACCGCCGCTATCGCCGCCGCATCCAGTCCCGCGCCCGCCATCTGCGCGAAGTATTGCCGCTGGATTTCGCCGTCTGCGCGAAATTCAAAATACGGCAGGTCAATGGTCTTCTCTCGCCCGCGCAAAATTATTTTCCACGCCTCCTCGGGCCGCGACGGAATTCCCAGTTCCCGGGCGAAGACGTTGACGGTGCCGAGCGGCAGGAAGCCGAGTCGCACGCGGCTCAATTCCTCTCCAATGACGCCGAGTCCGTTCACCACTTCGTTGAGCGTGCCGTCGCCGCCGGCGGCGATGATCGTGTCAAAACCCTGTTGCACCGCTTCAGTCGCGAGCCGCGTGGCATCACCCGGCCCGGCAGTGCGCTTCAATTTGCATTGGGCGGCGATGGAATCGAGATTGGCGAAGAAGCGCCGCGACTTCTCGCCCTTGGCAGCCGGATTGAAAATGACGCAGGCGCGCACAACGAAAAGTTACTGTCAGTGTGCCAAAACGAACTTCCGATGTTTCGCGAACACGCCGCGCAGCGAGCGCGACAAATCATCCTGCAACTCCTGCAACTCGCGATACGTTTCCACCGCGCCCTTCCGCGGCGTCGCCGTCTCGGCTGAGTTCAGCGTCACAAACTTATCCGTGATGTCTTCGATCTTCACCTTCTCACCAGCCTGCAATCGCCAGCACCAGAGCGCCTGCAACGCCGCGCCGTAGGCCGCGCCTTCGCTGACTTTGAGCGTCACGACCTCGGCGTTGAATACATCCGCCATGATCTGCCGCCAGAGTTTGGATTTCGCGCCGCCGCCGGTCGCGCGGATTTGTTTCGCGGTCACGCCGAGTTCGGCCAGCCGGCGCAGGCCGTAATTCATTCCCAGCGTCACGCCTTCCATCGCCGCGCGGCAATAGTTGCTCGCGCGAAAAGTTTTTCCGTTGATGCCGATCATTACGCCCGTGCCGTCAGGGACGTTCGGCGTGCGCTCGCCTTCGAGGTAGGGCAACAGCAGCAATCCGCCCGCGCCCGGCGGCACTTGACCGGCCTTGCTCTCGAATTGCTCGTGCGACATCTCGAAATCCAGCCGCATCATCTCGGTGGCCACGGTGACGTTCATCGTGCAGAGCAACGGCAGCCAGCGGTTCGTGGAATCGCAGAACGCCGCGATCTCGCCCTCGGGATCAACGATCGGCTTGTCCGCGCACGCGTAAATCGTTCCGCTCGTGCCGAAGCTCGCGGTGACGAGGCCGGGCCGCGTGTTGCCCGTGCCGATGGCGCCCATCATATTGTCGCCGCCGCCCGCGCTGACGAGCACACCGGGTTGCAAACCCAGTTCACGCGCGGTCGAGTCTGATAACTTGCCGGCGGGTTGATCGCTGGAAATCAACGGCGGAAGTTTGTCGGCAAGTTCGGTATCAATCGCATCCAACGCCGGCTTGCACCATTTGCGTTTGCGCACGTCGAGCAGTGCCGTGCCGCTGGCATCACCGAACTCCATCACGCGCGCGCCGGTCAGCCAGAAGTTCAAGTAGTCATGCGGCAACAGCACCGTGGCGAGCCGGGCAAAATTCTTCGGCTCATTCTTCTTCAGCCAGAGAATCTTTGGAGCGGTGAAGCCGGGCAGCACGGCGTTGCCCAGAGCCTTGAGGGTTTTCTTCTCACCACCGAGCGCCGCCGTGATTTCCTCGCACTCGGTCTGCGTGGAAGTGTCGCACCAAAGTTTGGCCGGCCGGATGACTTCGCCGGCTTGGTCGAGCGGCACGAAGCCGTGCTGCTGCCCACTAACGCCGATGGCCACCACTTCGCCACGCGTGACTCGGGCATGGCGCATCGCCTGCCGGATCGCGGCGGAGGTGGCGGTGCGCCAGGATTCCGGGTGTTGCTCCTTCGCGCCGGGCGGCAGGTTCGAAATCAATTCATAACTTTGCTGGCCGGCACCGAGCACGCGTCCGTCCTTCGCGTCCACGACGAGTGCCTTGGTGGATTGCGTCCCGCTGTCCACGCCGATGAGAAGTTGTCGCATGGAAAAGGATTAACGATGAAACGCGCGCTTGTCACGCCGAAGCGCAGGCGCGCGGGCGTCCCGCCCGCAGCGCGTGGCTGCCGGGCGGTTGGGGAACTTCCAAGTCGCCGCTCCTTTCGACGTGCTGCGACCGGGACGGTCGCGCGCCGGGGGGTTAACGCGTGCTGGTCTCCCAGAGCCTGCCCAGCAACTCGAACATCTCCGGGTCCTGCTCCTTCAACTCGGGGCGCACGAACGGGAAAAAATCGTTCGTGCCGAAGAACGCTTCGGTGGCTTCGGCGAAATACTCCTTCTCGTTGTTCATCGCGTAATGGCGCTCGTGTTTGCCGTTGTAGCGGAGAACGGAATCGTATTTCCCCGACACCTTCGCGTTTTCGTAACAGCGCTTGATGCCCGGATGATTGTCGCCGAGAAAACGATGATGGTAGCCGTGGGCCAGTTCGTGCAACGCCATCCACGGCTGCTCCTTGGTCCACGTGAGAAAATTCTCCGGGTTCGCCAGTTCCACGCCGCCGGTCTTCTCGGGATTCACGCCGTGCGTGCTCAACCACTCGAACGACTCATGAAAACACATGCACGGAAATTGTTTGCTCCCGCGCTCGACCCAGAACGGAATCTCTCGCAGTCGTTCCACCGGCCCGGCGGGCACGACCCGCACGATCTGCGCGAGCTGCGCATCGAGCAACTTCAGCGTGCGCTCGCAGAGATTGGTTTCGGCGAGCAGCTTTTCATTTACCAACACGCGCCAGCCCTGGATTTTCTGTTCGCGATAGGCGGAAGTCGGGTCGTATTCGAGTTTGCCGACAACCAGCGCGGTCGAATTGGTGCCGATTGCGAACGCAAACGACACACAAGCCAGCAACAAGAAAACAACCGCGCGCGAGGAGCTCATATCCCGGCGGCAATCGCGTCGCCCATCTGTGTCGTGCCGACGCGTTTCGCGGTGGTCTCGATGGGATTGAAGATGTCGCCGGTGCGATTGCCTGCGTTGATGGCTTTCGTCACGGCGTTCTCGATGGCCGCCGCCGCTTCGTTCAAGCCGAAGCTGTGACGCAGCATCAGCGCGCTCGACAGAATCTGCGCGATGGGGTTTGCGAGGTTCTTGCCAGCGATGTCCGGCGCGGTGCCGCCGGCGGGTTCGTAAAAGCCGAAAAAGTTTTCTTCGCCCGCGCCCGCCGTCGCTGCGCTTTGGCGCGGCAAGCCGAGACTTGCGCTGGGCAACATGCCGAGCGAACCGCCGAGCGCGGCGGCTTCGTCGCTGAGGATGTCGCCGAACATGTTTTCGCAGAGCATAACGTCGAACTGCGTGGGCCGCAGCACGAGTTGCATCGCGCCGTTGTCCACGAACATGTGTTCGAGCGTCACATCGGGATAATTTTTGCCGACGCGCGTCACGACTTCGCGCCAGAGGATGCCGTTCTCCAGCACGTTCGCCTTGTCAATGCTCGTGAGTTTCTTGCGCCGCAACTGCGCGGACTTGAACGCCACATGCGCGATGCGCTCAATCTCGGGCGTCGTGTAAACCATCGTGTCAATCGCGCGTTGGTTGCCGCCGCCGATGTCCTCGGTCTTCTTCGGCTGGCCGAAATACATGCCGCCGGTCAGTTCGCGCACGACGAGGATGTCAATGCCATCGCCTTGCCGTTCCTTCGCCAGCGGACACGCGTGCGCGAGCGCCTTGGGCAGAGTCACGGGACGCAGATTGGCGAACAGGCCGAACTCCTTGCGGATGCGCAACAGTGCGGCGCGCTCGGGCCGTTCTTCCTTGGGAATCGTTGGATCGCGATCCGGCAAACCGACTGAGCCGAACAAAATCGCGTCGGATTGTTTGCACAGCGCGAGCGTGGTATCGGGCAAGGCTTTTCCAGCCGCGTCAATTCCCGCCCAGCCCACGGGCGCTTCGGTGATTTGCAGCGTGAAGCCAAATTTCTTTTCGGTCGCGCGAAGGATCTTGATGGCCTCGCGCATGACTTCCGGTCCGATGCCGTCGCCAGCCAGTGCTGCGATTTTGAAATTCTTCATGAATTTTTGTTCCCCCGCTTTCAGCGGGAGTTGCGATGCTAATGTTTTGGCGCATGGAGACAACGGAATTTTGCAGCTCAAGTAATCGGCTTGTCACGACGACGCCCCGGCTATTCAATGAACCGTTGATGCGCTTAAGATCCAACCGGCTCTTTATCACGCTCGCAATCGGAATTGCCCTGGCTGCTGCCGTACTTGGCTACAAACGCTTTTGGTTTGATCGTCCGGTTGGTCATGGCCCTGCGGGCCCGATAATGGATCAGAACCTTTTCTCGCGCCCATGGACAGAAAGACCTGTGCTTCTGGTTGGACTAGGTGATAGCGTGACGGCGGGTTTTGGAGCCACCCGTGGACACTGCTACTTCGACCGGTTGGTCAAAAATCCACCGGATGAGTTTCCGGACATGACTGGGAAATGCTTGAGCGTGGTGATGCCGGGTTTACAAGCAACCAATCTTTCCATTTCAGGCAGCACCTCTCTTGAGCACTTGGAAAAGGAGTTGCCGCGCTTAACCATGATGCCTTCCAATGTCCTGGGCGTCATAGTCATCACCACTGGCGGCAATGACCTGATTCATAATTACGGTCGGACCCCGCCGCGAGAACAAGCGATGTATGGCGCGAGTTTTGAACAAGCCAAAGCTTGGATCGCAAATTTTGAACGTCGTTTGGAAACCGTTTTAGGTGAGATCGAGACGCGCTTTCCGGGAGGCTGCCAGATCTTCCTCGCGAACATATACGATCCCACCGATGGCCTTGGGGATACTCGCCGCGCCGGCTTGCCAGCCTGGCCCGACTGTTTGAAAATCCTCAACGCATATAATGAGATTATCCTTCAGTCTGCTCAGAAACACTCGAACGTTCATGTGGTTGATATGCATTCGGCATTCCTTGGGCACGGAATTCATTGCACACAGTTCTGGCGAAAACACTACGATGCCAGCGACCCGCATTACTGGTTTAATGAAAACTTGGAAGATCCGAATGAGCGCGGATACGATGTAATCAGACGACTGTTCTTGATCGAAATCGCGCGCGTATTGAACCGCACGACCAAATGAAATTGCCCTACAAGATCGCCACGTTGCTTTACTGCTTCAACGAGCGCGACGAGGTGTTGCTGCTCGAACGCGCGCAGGAGCCGAATCGCGGGCTGTGGAGTCCGCCCGGCGGCAAGCTGCACACGGACGACGGCGAGTCGCCCTATACCTGCGCGTGCCGCGAGGCGTTGGAGGAAATCGCGCTGCAAATCCAGCCGCGCGACCTGCACCTCACCGGCCTCGTGAGCGAGCACGGTTTTCAGGGCAACGCGCACTGGCTGATGTTTTTGTTCGAGGTGAAGCCGCGTTTGATGACGCTGCCCGCGCCGCATCGCGAGGGACGGTTTCAATTCTTTCCGCGCGCGGCGCTGGACGGATTGAAATTGCCCGAGACGGATCGCGAAAGCATCTGGCCGTGGTTCTGGCAACATCGCGGCGGGTTCTTCGCAGCGCATTGCCACTGTCATCCGGATGGGCGGAATGAGTGGACGTTGGAGGAATGTCGAATGCAGAATGATGAATTCAACTCGACACCAAATTTTGCCAAGCGCAAATTGAAATCATGAAATTGGATAGGCCAACAAAACGGTCGTCTATTCACTGTTAAAGCTAAAATGATGATGCCTCTCCTTAAATCCCAAGACTGCACCGACCATGACCCGATTGAGAGTTGGCGACCCGAAGACCCTGCTGTCGTGGATTACTGGCTTTGTCTGCACATTGGGCCAGCCGAAGAAAAAGGAGCAGATTTATTTTACGTGAATGTCCTTTCGGAGTTGGCCGCCCACGCACTATCCGAAGAAGAACTGGCGCGAAGGAAGAAGATTGTTATCCAGCAGTATTCATGGCCCGCAGTTATGTCTGCGGTGGATCAGATTTTGCGCTCCTCTGAAGGTTCGGACTGGACTGGGATCACCCAGAAATTGAGGGTGAGGTTCGATTGGGAGTTTGAGAACTACCGAGAATATAAAGAACGAACCTAATAGCGAGAAGGGCCGCAACTCTTCTCCCGGAAAATTTCCTCGCTGACTTGGTTCATCGCCCCGCTCCCTCCGCTGGCGGGTTGTTCCGCGCCGGAAACTGGCGCTTTCAGAATCCCAACGGGATTCCATCATTCAGCCCAAGGTTGCGAGGAACGAGCTACCCTGGGTAATCGTCCAAAAACATTTCCAACCCCAACGGGGCTGCATCTCCGTTTCGCTCGCAATCATTCAACCCCTTCAGGGTTGATGTCATTTTGCGATTCATCACCCAGCGTAGCCCCTCCTTCGTCGTGGCAACGCTGGGCTGAATGATGAAATCCCTTTAGGATTTTTTTACAGGTTGTTAGCCTTGCCCGCATGGACGACCCGATCATTGACCTGCAAAGCGACCATTACTTCATGGGCGAGGCGTTGCGGCAGGCGGCGCGCGCTTACGAGGCGGAGGAAGTGCCCGTGGGCGCGGTCGTGGTGCGCGAGGGGCGCATCATCGCGCGCGCGTTCAATCAGGTCGAGTTGCTCAAGGACGCCACGGCGCACGCCGAGATGCTCGCCATCACGCAGGCCGAGGAGGCCCTGGGCGATTGGCGGCTGAGCGATTGCACGCTCTACGTCACCAAAGAGCCGTGCCCGATGTGCGCGGGCGCGATCGTGCATGTGCGCTTCGCGCGCGTGGTCTTCGGCGCAAGCGATCCGAAGGGCGGCGCGGCGGGCGGCGCGTTGAACCTGCTGCAGTTTCCGGGATTGAATCATCGCTGCGAAATCACGCGCGCTGTGCGCGAGGAGGAATGTCGGCAATTGTTGCTGACGTTCTTCACCGAGCAACGGGCGAAGAATGAGCGGGCGCGGAAGCAGACGGAGTCGAATTGAGGGTCTGAGGAGCGCGGCTCTGTGAGCCGCAGCACGCCGCTCTGCAAATCAAACTGCTGCGGGTCACAGACCCGCGCTCCAATTCCAAGGCGGGAAGCTGCCGAACGGAGCGGAGCGCGACTGTGGTCGAAGACCCAGTCGCAGCGCTGCGGCTGGTGCTGCGCACACAGCCGCGCTCCTCGCGCGCCGGCTTACAACAGATCGCAATAGGCGCGGTGAATGCCGTGGATGACGGCTGGCTCGGGCAACTTGACGCCATCCAGCGATTCCACCGCGACAATTCCCATCGAACTCATGGACAGGAAAACTCCGTCCGCTTGTTTCAACCCAGCCAACGTGAGGTTGCGTTCCTGAGATTTGATTTTCAGCGCGCGACAGATGTCGAGCACAGCAGAACGCGTGACTCCGGGCAGAATTCCGGCGACCAGCGGCGGCGTGTTGACTGTTTCGTTTTCAATCCAGAACAGATTGCTGGTCGTGCCTTCAACGACATGACTGTCGGAGTTTTGTAGGAGCGCTTCGTTTGCGCCGGCGTCGTCGGCCTCGGCGCGGGCGAGAATTTGCGGCAGCTTGTTCGCGTTCTTGAATTGCGCGAGCGGTTCGCCGGCGGGCAGGCGTTGCGAGGCGATGATTACTTTCCACTTCAGGAGTTTTTCGGGATCGGGCCGTGTGAGCGGATGAAGATTCATCACGAGCGTCGGCGAATCCGCGCCTTTGGGCGAATAGCCGCGCATCGCGCTGACACCGCGTGAAAGTGTGAGCCGCAGCAGGGCATCGGGCATTTTATTTCGCGCGATCAGTTCGTCGGCGGCCTTGCGCATTGCTTCGTCGGAAAACGGACAACGGATTTTCAGGAGTTGAGCGCCGCGGGCGAAGCGCGTGAGATGTTCCGCCCAGCGAAACGGACGACCACCGAAATACGGGATGGCCTCGAACAAGCCGTCGCCGTAAAGAAACGAACGGTCGAAGACGGAAACCACCGCTTGTTCTTCGAGAACGATCTGGCCGTTGAGAAAGACGTGCATGGCGACGTGGGTCAGGAATTATGCGTGACGGATACGACGGATGAGACGCATGGCAGTTCTAACGCGGCGCGGAAGCCGGCGGCTTTGGCGAGCGTCTCGTCGTACTCAGCTTCGGGAATTGAGTCGGCCACAATGCCTGCGCCGACGTGGAAGTAAGCGTTCTCGTCCTTCTTGATCGCGGTGCGAATGCTGATGCTGAGCTGGCTTTCGCGGTTAAAGCCGAGGTAGCCGTGGCAGCCGGTGTAGGGGCCGCGCGCGACGGTTTCGAGTTCGTCAATGATCTCCATGGCACGAAACTTCGGCGCGCCGGTGATGCTGCCACCGGGAAATGTCGAAGCGAGCGCGGCGAAGTGCGTAACTTCGGAGCGCAGGCGGCCTTCGACGGTGGAAACGAGGTGCTGCACTTGGGCGTAACGTTCGAGGCGTACGAGTTCCGGCACTTGCACCGAGCCGAACTCGCAGACGCGACCGAGGTCGTTACGGAGCAGGTCGGTGATCATCACGAGCTCGGCCATTTCCTTGGCGCTGGTCTGCAACTCGTAAGTGAGTTGGGCGTCGCGCGTGGGATCGTTCGAGCGGGGACGCGTGCCTTTGATCGGACGCGTCTGGATGTTTGAACCGCTGAGGCGCAAGAAAAGTTCCGGCGACGAGGAGGCGATCTGGAATTCGCCGCAATCGAAATACGCGGCGAAGGGGGCGGGGGAAACATCGAGCAGGCGTTGAAACAAATCCCAACCCGTCAGTTTCGTTTGGGTTGCCAAGCGGTGCGAAAGGTTGACTTGGTAGATGTCGCCAGCGCGGATGTATTGCTGCGTCCGGCGGACTTTGGCGATGAAGTCTGCGCGGGTGAGGTTGGAGGCGAGCGAGATTGTTGCGGATGGTCGCCCCGCTGCCCCCTCACCCCGGCCCTCTCCCCCGAGGGGAGAGAGGGAGGCGGAAAGCAGGCCGCGCCAAAAACTGAGTTGTCGCCGCGCGTGGGAATCATCGCGCGAGCCGTCGGGGCGGAGGCCAGTCGAGACAATCCAGGTTTTGCCGAGGCGATGGTCGAAGACGACGAGGCTGTCGTAGAAACCGACGTGGCAATCGGGCAATTCGAGATCGTTGACCGCGCGGCGTGGGAGTTTTGGTTCGGTGAAATTCTTCAGGTCGTAACCCCAGTAGCCGAAGCAGCCGCCGAGCGGGAACGGGAGATCAATTTCGTCGAGCAGTTCGTAGCGCGACATCAGCGCGTCGAGCAAGTGCCACGGATTGCCGAATTGGACGTAGCCGCCGACGTGAAGAGGCGGACGGGTCGCCGCCGCCATCGCGAAGTTCCGCCTCCTCACGTCGGCGGCTACGTCCGAACTGATTTCGCAGCGCGAACCGGCGGAACGGAAGGTGAGGAAGGGATTCGCGGTCACGAACGAATAACGCGCTTGTGCCGAATCGAACCGCGCGCTGCGCAGGAGCATGACGCCGCGCGCGCCAGCGAGCCGCGCGACGAGCGTCTCGGGCGTGTGCGCGGTGGCAGTCTCTTGAATCAGCGGGCGCATCTTTCGGTCAGGCGAAGGCCATGGGAATTTTTTCCGGCGGGCCGACGCGACGGACGTAGTCGAGGATGAGCGCGACCGCTTCGTGGGGATCGTCGGTGATCGTGAACAGTTTCAGATCGTTCGGCCCGATGAATTTGTTCTGCTCCTGCATCTGGGTTTCCATCCAGCGCAGTACGCCGCTCCAGAATTTCTTCCCGAAAAGGATGAGCGGGAACTTGGGGATGCGCTCGGTCTGGACGAGTGTGGCGATCTCAAAGAATTCGTCGAGCGTGCCGAAGCCGCCGGGCATGAACACGAAGGCGACGCTGTATTTGGCGAAGCAGACTTTGCGCGCGAAAAAGTAGTGGAAGTTGATCGGGATGTTGGCGTAGGGGTTGCCCTTTTGTTCGTGGGGCAGTTCGATGTTGAGGCCGACAGATTTTCCTTTTCCAACGGCCGCGCCTTTGTTGGCGGCCTCCATGATGCCCGGGCCGCCGCCGGTGATGACGGCGAGATTCTGTTTTGCAAGTTCCTTGCCGAGCGTGACCGCGCGACGGTAGTAAGGATTGGCGGGCTTCATCCGCGCCGAGCCAAAAACCGTGACTGCCGGATTTACGTGGGAGAGTTTCTCGAACGAGTCCACGAACTCGGACATGATGCGGAAGATGCGCCAAGGGTCTTCTTTGATGAACGCGGTGGAGTTGTTGTTCATGGGCGGAGGGTAAACGCAGGCGGCGCGCGGAACAAGCGCGACACAACAATCAGGGTTTGCGGTCCCGGTCGAAAATCTGCCGGATGACGTCTTCAATCGGTACTTCCTCGATGTCAATGTCGCGCACGGGAAGTTCGTCGAGCAGGGCTTTGCAAGTGGCAATCACGCGGTCGCGCTTGACCTTGAGTTTGATGCTGTCGGGCTGGCGTTCGACGATTTCGCCGTATTTATCAAGCGCGCCGGCGGAGCAGTCCGTGCCGCCATCGCAGCGGATGGTGATGAGCTTGAAATCGGCGAAGCGATCCAGGATTTCGCCGAGCCGGCCATCGAAAAAGATTTTCCCGTGGTCAATGATGATGACGCGTTCGCAGAGTTCCTGGATGTCCGCCATGTAGTGGCTCGTGAGCAGGATCGTGGTCTGGTGCGTGCGGTTGTAGTTGCGGAGAAACTCGCGCACGACTTTTTGCGAGACGACGTCAAGGCCGATGGTCGGTTCGTCGAGAAAGAGAACCTTCGGTTCGTGCAGCAGCGAGGCGATGAGTTCCATCTTCATCCGCTCGCCGAGGGAGAGTTCGCGCACGCTGATGTTGAGTTTGTCTTTGACGGAAAGCATCTCGCTCATCTCGCCCACGGTCTTTTCGACGCGGTCAGCAGAGATGCCGTAGATTTTGGCGTTCAGTTCGAGGGATTCGCGCGCGGGCAAATCCCACCAGAGCTGATTCTTCTGGCCGAGCACGAGAGCGAACTGTCGGCGATAGGCATCGTGACGTTCCCACGGAACGTAGCCGAGGACGCTGGCGCTGCCGGCACTGGGATAGAGCAGGCCGGCGAGCATTTTGAGCGTGGTGGTTTTGCCCGCGCCGTTCGGGCCAAGAAAGCCGACGAGTTCGCCGGGTTCGATCTTGAAGTTGATGTCGCTGACGGCGGTGACGGTCTCGTATTCGCGGCGGAGCAAACCCTTGAGCGCGCCAGCGAAGCCGGGTTGCTTCTTGTAGCTGCGAAAGGTTTTGCTGAGGCCGCTGACTTCAATGACCGGCATTTCCACAGTCTAAAGTCCGAAGTCCAAAGTCCAAAGTCAAAACTCCCGGCAGAGGTTTCGGCCGGGAGCTTCGAGAAAAGGAACGGGGCAGGGGTCAGCGTTGCAATTGCTTTTCGAGGTAGTGAACGACCTGGCGGACGTTGGAATCAATTTCCATGCGGTCTTTCACCAGGCGGCAGGCGTGCAGCACGGTGCCGTGGTCGCGTCCGCCGAAGGCCTCACCAATGGTGCTCAAAGAGTTTTCAGTCATCTGGCGCGAGAGATACATGGCGATCTGGCGCGGGAAGGCGATGTTTTCGGGGCGGCGCTTGCTGGTCATGTCCGCCAGCCGCAGATCATAATGCTCGGCGACTTTCTTCTGAATGACGTCAATGTTTACCGAAAAACGCCCTTCTTCGTGAAGGATTTCGCGGAGCAGACTTTCGACGGCTTCGACGGTGACTTTGCGACCGGAGAGCGAGGCGAAGGCCGCCACGCGAATGAGCGCGCCTTCGAGCCGGCGCACGTTGGTGCGAATCCGGTTGGCGAGGAAATCCATGACATCATCCGGCAACGCCGCGCCCATGAGGTCGGCTTTTTTCTTGAGAATGGCCAGACGCATTTCGACGTCGGGCGGCTGGAGGTCGGTGACGAGTCCCCACTCGAAGCGGGAAACGAGGCGGTGCTCGAGGCCCTGAATCTCGCTGGCGGGGCGGTCGCAGGTGAGGACGATCTGCTTGTGCGATTCGTGCAGGGCGTTGAACGTGTGGAAAAATTCCTCCTGAATGCGCTCCTTGCCGGCGAGGAACTGGATGTCATCAATCAGCAGCACGTCGGTTGAGCGGTACTTCTTGCGGAACTTGGCGATCTGATTGTTCTGAATCCCGTCAATATATTCGTTGGTGAATTTTTCGGAGGAGACGTAGGCGACGCGCGCCCCTTTCTTTTGCGCGGCCACATGCTGGCCGATGGCGTGCAGCAGATGCGTCTTGCCCAAGCCGACCCCGCCATAGAGGAAAAGCGGGTTGTAAGATTTGCCGGGCGTCTGTGCCACCGCAAGTGCCGCCGCGTAGGCGAAATTGTTGTTCGCGCCGACGACGAAGGTGTCAAACGTGTTCTTGGGATTGAAATGAATCTCGTGGTTCGTCGAATTGCGATCAGCGAGGGACTCGATGGCTCTGGCCTTGGCGGGTGGCGCCTTGGCCGCCGCTGGCGGCGCGACGGCGGTGACGGTATTGACCCCGGCCTTGAACTTGACGCTCAACTGGCGGCCGGAGGAAACAGAGAGGACATCTTTCAACAGGCCCATGTAATTCTCCTTGAGCCAGACCTCGCAGAAATCGTTGGCGACTTCGAGGGTGATGGTCTGGCCGTCCAAGCCGGAGGCGCGGAGCGGAGCAAACCAAAGGTTGTAAATATCCGAGCTCAACATGGAGCGCAGATGCCCCTGCGCCGAACTCCAAATTTTTTCCGCTGAAATTTGCATTTGTTTGAGCCCAAAAATCGCCCGCCCGCCGGGCGGCTTATTCACTTCACCTCAAAGACCTGCCGCATTCTGATTTGGTGACGAGGTTTTTACCACCAATTGCGCGAACCGCCAGCAAAATTCCGCGCGCCCTTTTTCATAGGAACGCGCGCGGAGTCGGTTCACCCGACAAAAAACTGGTTTTCAACATCTTGCGTCCGCCGACGAAATCGCCCGCCAAGCTTGCGACTTGTTGCGGGCGGAATTGACGACGGAACGGATTGATCGTCGAAAGTGTTTTAGGAGATGCGGTAAAAAGTTTCGAGGATAACATATTAACTCTTGTTCACGTCTTATTCACATGCCGAATCTCGGCGCAAAATCGCCCAACCGCAAGTCCGCCACCGCGTGCGCGCGCGCCGGAAATTCAGACCGCTTGATCGCCTTTCTCTTCCGTGCGGATGCGAATGGCGTTTTCGACAGAACTGACAAAAACTTTTCCGTCGCCAATCTTTCCCGTCTTCGCGGCCTTGATGATCGCCGTCACGGCGGAATCGGTCTGCGCGTCGGAAAGCACGACCTCGATCTTGAGTTTGGGCAGAAAATCCACCGTGTATTCACTGCCACGGTAGATTTCCGTATGGCCTTTCTGCCGCCCGAAGCCTTTGACTTCGGTGACGGTCATGCCCGTGACTCCGATTTCCGCGAGCGCCGTCTTCACGTCTTCCAATTTGAACGGCTTGATGATGGCTTCGATTTTTTTCATGCAGTGAGATGGTGGTTGTGAGCCGAATCTTAGTCCGACCGCGCTCCCTGTAAACAGGAATGTTTGCAAGCGGCGACGGCGTTTCGGCTGGACACCGCCGCGGGCGCGAAGTTCGCGGGGCGGATCGAGCGGACGGACGCGACACGATTATTTCTTTTCCGCGCGCTCCTGATACTTCTTCAACGACGCTTCCATCTCTTTTTTCTGGTCGGCGTTCTCGGCGAGGCCGATGGCTTTCATCTGCGATTCAACCGCCGCTTTGAACTGACCGGTCTCGAAGAGCGCCCGCGCGTAAGTGTCGAGCGGGCCGGCATTGGTGCCGCCGGACAAGTCCACGCTGGCCTTGGCGAGTTTGGTGGCGAGTTCAAAGTCGCGCTCCTTCAACCGCTCGTCGGCAACCAGCGCCCAGGCGATTTGATTCAGGAACACGAAATTCTTCGTTTTCACCTCGCCGAGTTTCTTGGCGTATTCAGGCAGCTTCGTTTTGTCCCCGTATCCCGCCGCCGCGCTGAAATAATCGGTCGCCGCCTTCTGCAAACTCATCGTGTCTTTGAAGTCGGCGAGATCGAACTCCTTGGGCGCGGTTTCTTTGAGCGTGGCTTCGATTTTTTCCACGCCGTTGGTCTGCCCGGCAGCCATGGCCATTTGATACTGCTGAATGGCCTTGCGGAACTTGATCGTCTTGAGCGCGTCCTCGGTCTTGAACAATTTGCCTGCTTCGACGCCACCGATTTCCTGATCGAGCTTCTCGAGTTCGGCGCCCAGTTCCTTCACCTTTGCGTCATCGCCGGCTTGCGCGGCTTGCATGAACTCCGCCATCTTGGCGCGGACGGAATCCTTTTTCTTCTCCTTCGCGAGATCGAGTTTGCCATCGAGCACAGCCTGGAGCGTGGCTTCCAGTTCAGCCATCGGATGACCATGCCAGACGATGCGTCCTTCCTTGTCCACGATGAACGCGTGAGGAATGCCGTTCACGCCGAACGCGCTCATGTAGTCTTCGCTCGTCTCCTGGCCCTTCTCCACCGCGACGGTGTAATCCATCTTGTCGCCCATCTTTTCGACAAACTTTTTCACCGTGTCCACTTCCTCATTGCTCACGCCGATGAAGATGACGCCCTTGTCCTTAAATTTTTTCTGCAACTCGGTGAGATGCGGAATGCTCGTGCGGCACGGCCCGCACCAGGTGGCCCAGAATTCCACCACGAACACCTGTTTGCCCTTGCCGGCGGCGAAGTCCGCAGGTTTGCCCTTGACCCACTCGGCGATCTTGAGCGGCGCGGCGGCCTGGCCGATTTCACCGGCGGCCCGGGCCGAGGCCGTCAAGCCGAACGCGGCGAGCACAGTGGCGATGCAGGAAACAAATTTTGATTTCATTGGATGATCGTGGTTGCGGCGCAAATGCGCGCAGACACTAAGCTTCGCCGCCCGCTTCGTCAAACTTCAATCCAGTTCAAACTCCTTCAACCAGTTGAGGTCCTGGTCGAGCGGCTTTTGCTCCCGCTTCTCCACGAGAAAATTTCCGAGCAACAGATAATCCATGTTCGTCCGCATGAAACAAACGTAGGCGTGCTCCGGCGTGCAGACGATCGGTTCGCCGCGCACATTGAAGGACGTATTGATGATCACCGGGCAGCCGTATTTCTCGTCGAACTTTTTGATCACGCGATAAAACATCGGCGCGTGTTCCTCCGCCACGGTTTGCACGCGGGCGGAATAATCCACGTGGGTCACCGCTGGAATCGTCGAGCGGATCGCCAGCAATTTTTCCAGGCCGAACTTGTTTTGTTCCTCCACGGTCATGGCGCGTTGACGCGCCTTGGCCACCGGCGCGACGAGCAGCATGTAGGGACTTTCTTCTTTCAGATCAAACCACTCGGAAACTTTCTGCCGCAACACACTCGGCGCGAACGGACGAAAACTTTCGCGGAACTTGATCTTGAGATTCATCACCTCCTGCATTTTGGGCGATTGCGCGTCGCCAATGATCGAGCGCCCGCCCAGCGCGCGCGGGCCGAACTCCATCCGCCCGTAAAACCAGCCGATGACCTTCTCGGCTTTGATCAGATCGGCAATTTTCTCCGGTAACTCCGCGTCGGTCAACTCGGAGAACGGAATGTTGTTCTGCGTGAGGTAAGCGTGGATTTCTTCGCGCGAAAACTCCGGGCCAAGATACGAACCACGCTGTGAATCCTTCACGCCATCAGCTTTCCGCTCATTGCCCATGACTTGATGCCACGCAAACAACGCAGCGCCGAGCGCACCGCCGGCATCGCCCGCTGCTGGCTGAATCCAAATCCGGTCAAAGATTCCCTCGCGCAGAATTTTTCCGTTCGCCACGCAGTTCAGCGCCACGCCGCCGGCGAGACAGAGATGCTTCAAGCCGGTTTCCTTCCGCACCTGCTTCGCCATGCGAAACATGATTTCCTCCGTCACGTCCTGAATCGAACGCGCGAGGTCCATGTCGCTTTGCGTGAGCTTGGATTCCGGCTTGCGCGGACCGCGACCGAAAAGTTTGTCGAACGCAGCATTCGTCATCGTGAGGCCGACGCCATAGTTGAAATACTTCATGTTGAGGCGGAACGAGCCGTCCTCCTTGAGATCAATCAACTCGCGCAGAATCAAATCCACATATTTCGGCTCGCCGTAGGGCGCGAGGCCCATGAGTTTGTATTCGCCCGAGTTGACGCGGAAGCCGGTGAAGTAAGTGAACGCCGAGTAAAGCAAGCCGAGCGAGTGCGGAAAGTGCAATTCGCCGAGCATCTCGATTTTGTTGTCGCGTCCGAAGCCGTAGCTGGTCGTCGTCCATTCGCCCACGCCGTCCACGGTGAGAAACGCCGCTTCGTGAAATGGCGACGGAAAAAATGCTGAAGCGGCGTGCGACTCGTGATGTTCGGGAAAAAGAATCCTGCCCGTGAATCCTGGAAGTTGCTCGTGAATGAGGGTCTTCATCCAGATGCGCTCGCGAATCCAAAGTGGAATCGCCATCAGGAAAGTTTTCAACCCGCGCGGCGCGTAGGCGAGATAGCTGTGCAACAGGCGGTCAAACTTGAGGAACGGCTTTTCATAAAACGCCACGGTATCCAGCTCGGCCAAAGTGATTCGCCCCTCGCGCAGACAGTATTCGACGGCGTGTTTGGGAAACGCCGCGTCATGTTTCTTGCGCGTGAACCGTTCCTCCTGCGCGGCGGCGACGATCCGCCCGTCGCGCACGAGGCACGCCGCGCTGTCGTGGTAAAACGCGGAGAGGCCGAGGATGTGAGTCGGGCGGGATGATGGCTGAGTTTCCGCGATCACGGCAAAATAGATTTCGCCGGATGAAAGCAGTCACACCGGGCGCGGGCAATTAATTTCCGCGCGACGCGGGCTACGGATTCACCATCACGCGATAGAACCGCTGTGCCGCCGTCGCGCCGGCCGTGTGCGTGAAATTGATCGGCGCGTTGCTGCCATTGACCGCCGAGCCGATGTTTTGCCAGTTACCGCCGGCGAGGTCGTCGCGATATTGAAGCTGATAGCTGTGTTTGGCGTAGCCCTGAATCGCGGCGGTGAAATTCGCGCCGCTCACGGCGGGTGAAGTCAGCTTGACCAGGCTGTGATCGAGCACGGTGCCGGTGTTCACAAAACCAACGGGCAGCGTTCCGTTCCACGTCATGAGGTCGAGCGTGCCGGTGTTGGTGAACGTGCCGCCGACGTAGAGCGTGGCATTGCCGGAGAGCAGCATCGTCCCGGCGTTGACGAGACTGTTGGTGACTCGCAGGCCGCCGGGCGAGAGCACACAGACAGTGCAGCCGGATTTGTTTTCAAACTTGTTCGACACGCTGAGCCAGCCGTTGGTGATGTTGAGCGTCGCAGAATTCGTCAGCCACAACGTGCCCGCGTGCTGGCCGACGGCGTCCACGTAGCAGGTGAGATTGCTGATGATGGCGGTGTCGTAGCGGCTCGGTTGCCAGCGCGAACTCGTCACGGTGTTCGTCCCGGCGATGTTGACCGTCACGCCGGCGACGGACCAGTTGAAGATTTCGGCGTAGCGATTGTTCGTGTTGTTGTTGAACGTGATCACGCCGGGCGCGGGCCACGCGGCGAGATCGTTCAGGTATTCTTCGAGGTCGGTGTAGCCGTCGTTGTCGAAGTCGCCGTTGTTGTTCGCCACGTTGGGATTCAAGCCGTGTTCCAGTTCCCACGAGTCGGGCATGCCGTCGCCGTCGGTGTCCCAATTCGCCGGACGATTGAACGGCGCGGAGTAAGTGTTCGAGTCAGCCCGCAGCGCAAGCAGGCTGCGCCATTCGATGCCTTCGCCGGCGCTGGAGTTAAAGGGATCGTCGGCCCACGCCATGATCTTGCCCGTGCCGGTGAAAGTTTCCTTGATCAACCGTTCGTCCACGTAAGCCGCGATGTCGTTGGTCGTGATGGCGTTCGTGTTGCCGAGCATGAAGTCGTAGGGCCGCGCCCACCAGCGCGCGCCGGCGTAATGCAGGACGTTCGTGAAACCCGTTGGCGCGCTCAAGGTGACGCCGAGGTTCACGCTGTAGGCGGCGGACTGCGACGAGATGGAGGAATAATCCCCGTCGGCGGAAGCGGTGTTGTTGGGATCGCCGTCCTTGTTGGTGTCTTTCAAATTGCCGGAAACATACGCGCGCGTGGCGGAGGAACTCGCGCCGCTGAAGATGCCCGTGCCGCCGCTGTTGCCGGTGGTGATGTTCGTGCCGGACACGTCGTCGCCGCCGGGACCGGCGAGGTAAAAGTTGTTGATGAAATTGTTGAAGCTCGGCTGGCCGCTCGCGCCGCTGCCGGCGGTGCCAAACCAATTGTAAAAAACGTTGTTCCGAAAATCGTTTAACGCGCCCGTGCCGACTTCACTGCCGACGCGCGGCAGGCGGCCCTTCAAGTGCGCGTAGAGATTGTTCAGAATGCTGATGCGGGCGTTCGAGCCGGCTTGCAGGAGCGAGCCGAGCGCGTGGCCGGTATAGACGCCGGGATTCTCCGCGTCGGCCTGCGGATAGTTCTGGCCCTGCGCGATGGTGCAATACTGGATGGTGAGATTCGCGGCGAGTTCGTTGCAGGAAATGGTTTCGTCCGTGCCGTAAACAGTCGTGAGATGATCGAGCATCACGTTCTGCCCGCTGATGTCGAGCGCGTCATAAACGATCGAGTCCGGAAAATCGCCGGGCGTCGGAGCTTTTGGCGGGACGCTGTCCGGCTCGTTGAAGGATTTCATGCCGTAACCGACGGCGAAGGTGAGGTTGCGGAGGATGATGTTATTGCCGCCGGGCTTGGTGGTGCCGCCCATGATGATGACCGGGCCGGGCGCGGTCTGGCCGGCGAGCGTGACGTCGCTGGGAATGTTGTAGCGCGATTGCGTGTCCCAACCGTTGTCGTATTCGGGCCGCTCGGTGCCGTAACGGCCCAGCCAGAAAACACCGCCGACATCGAAGACAATGGTGCGCGGACCGGCGGGAAAATTTCCGCTGGTCAACCCGTAACGCAGCGTGCCGGCGCTCGAGTCAGTGTAGTTCCGATCCAGTTTCGTAACGTGATAGACGGTGCCGCCGCGTCCGCCGGTCACGTAACGCGCCGCGCCGTCCGCGCCCGGGAACGCGGGCAGGCGCTCGAACGCGGGAATGACCGTGAGCGTGGCGATGCTGCTAGTCGCTGCGCCGTAAAGATTGGTGACAATGACCGAATAACTGCCGGCGTCGTTTGTCGTCACGGCGGTGAGCGTGAGGGCGGCGTTGGTCTGACCGGTGAGCGGCGTCGTGGTGTTGAAGTACCACTGATAGCGCAACGGCGTCGTGCCGGTGGCGGTCACGGCGAGAGTAATCGGGTCGCCGACGACAGCGGTCTGGCCCGCCGGGGGAGTGAGGATGGTAGCGGGAACGGGCGGCACCACAGTCAGGGAGGCGACCAAGCTGGTTGCGGAGCCGCTGCCGTTGGTTACGATGACGAAATAATATCCGGCATTGTTGTTCGAAGCGCTGGAGAATGTGAGCCAGTTAGTGTCGCTGCCAACGGGGGCGTTCGTGTTGAAATACCACTGGTAATGCAGTGTCGGGTCGCCGATGGCAGTCACACTGAAGCTAACCGAAGTGCCCTCGGTCGCCGTGCGATTCACAGGGTGACCGGTGATCAGGGGCAGCTGCGATGCGCCGGCCAGCGGCACGACATCGCTGAAAACCGTGCCGAGCCGGAATTCGTCGAACCAGAGCACCGCGTTGGTGAAAGTGCCGGTGGTGCCGGCGTTGTTTGCGTCCAACCGGATGTTGTTTATGCCCGTCAGATTGGCGAGTGCATTGGTCGCGTTGGCGGCGGCCAGCGGCGGCTCCGAAGTGAGATTAGTCCAATTGAGCCAAAGATAGATGGTGTCGTTGGCCGCGGTGCCGTCAACTTCCAGGCGCATGAGCACGAAGGTCGGCGTGTTCAGCGGGTAGGAGGTGGCCACGCTCGTAGTGGCCGCGCCGCCATCACCGCCGGACCAAAGCGTCCAGGTATCATAGGGAGTCCCCGGGAACGAACTCGCGTTGGGTCGGCCGACGGCGACGAGTTCGGAGCCACCGCTCAAGTTGGTCGTTGTGCCGGAGCGAAACGCCAGATCGCCTTTCCGCGTATAAAGATTGGTCGTGCTGTTGACTGTTTGCTGGCCGACCCACTGCATCATGAAGCTGACATAGTAAGTGCCCGCGACCAGCCCGCTAAAAACGCCACTGGCATTTGGCGTTCCGATGTTGACGTTGCGACTGGGCTGAGCGTTGTCCCCAGTGGTTCCGGCAGGAACGCCGATCTGTAATTTGCCGCCGTCGGTGAGCAGCGCGTTGCCGCCGGCATCGCTGTAAAGCAGGCTCGACGCGACGTTGGTTGCAAGGGATTTATTGGCGCCGAACCAGCGGTTGGTCCAACCAAAACTATCCCCCGCCGACGCTGCCGAGGCGTTGGTCAGGCCGGAGCCATTCGGGTAATTGAAACCCTCGTAGGCGAGCAACGACGCAAGGGCGTGCGGGTTTGAATATGAACAAAGGACGAGAAACAAGAACGTCCGTGCCAGGTAGCTGTTACACATAATGGATGACGCAGGTTACTACGCCTTGAGCCGCTGCATACTGAGCGTTTCTGCCAAAAGGTTTGAAAAAACTGCCCAAACTCTTACAGCGCAAGCCGACAGGTCAACGTCTCACTTGTTCCGCGCGTCCACGTTGTTCTTCAAATCGGTCCAATCCGCTTTCTTCGCCTTCGGATCGAGGCCGTAAATGAATTTCTCGATGTTCGAGTAGCCGTCGCCATTCAGGTCGCCAGCGGCGTCGGACGGGTCCGACGGATTCAAGCCGTGAGCTTTTTCCCAGTCGTCCGGCAACCCGTCGCCGTCGGTGTCTTTGTAGGGCGTGCCTTTGTATTCGGGCCAGCCGCCGACTTCGCTCGGGTCGGTGACAAAGCCTTTCGTCACCAGGTCGGCGAGTTCGTCGGTGTATTTCTGCGCGTAGCCGTAGAACTGGGCTTTCTCCTGCGAGCCTTTGGCGATTTGCATCGGCGGAATCTTGCCGGTGCGCACTTCGGTGATGATGCGTTCGTCCACAGAGTCGCGATGCGGCAGCGTCGCGCCGGCGTTCGCCAAAACGGTTTCATACGCTTTGTCCGCCGGTTGAATTTGCAGCGGGGCGTGGGCAAAAGGCGTGTTCGTGCGAATCTTCGTCAGCACCTCGGCCAGCGGCGCGCGCGATTGCGGTTGCACGCCGCCGTCCCAATTGTCCTTCGTCACGCGCTCGTTGCCCTCGACGATGTTGCCGTTCACGTAGGCCATGCCGAAATGATCCACCGCAGTCTTGCTGCGCTCGGACTCGGGTTTGAGCAGGCGATAAGCAATCTCGCCGTCGGGCGTGCCCGGGCCGGGCTTGAAGTAATTGTTGATGATGTTGTAAAGGCTCATGTGATCGCCCCCGTCAATCGTGCGATGACGCCAGTTGAAGAGCACGTTGTTCACGAAGGTGAAATCGCCATACATGCCGACGCTCGGATTGCGGCCCGTGTTGCAGGCCCAGAGGTTGTGATGAAACGTGCTGTTGAGTCCGCCGATGGTCGAGCCGAAGGCGTGGTGATAGATGTTCAGCGACTCGGAGGAGATGCAGTTCTGAATCGTCACGTTCACCGTCGGAAGTTTGAGATCCTTGTCGCCGCCGGGCGGATGATACATGTGGCGATACATCGAAAGATTTTCGTCGAGACTCCACGAAGTCGAGCAGTGATCAATGATGATGTTGCCGACGGGATTGCCGCCGAGCGAATCATCGCGATCCGCGGCCTCGGTCTTGCCGCGGCGAAAGCGCAGATGCCGCAAGATCACGTCGTGCGTGTTGAGTTCAAACGTGTTTCCCGCAATGCAGATGCCGTCGCCCGGCGCGGTGCTGCCGGCGATGGTGATGTACGGCGCGCGAACGCTGAGCGCGGCTTTCAGACGGATGATGCCCGCAACGTTGAACACGACGATGCGCGGTCCGCCTTGCCCGCAAGCGTCGCGCAAACTTCCCGGCCCGCTGTCGTTGAGATTCGTGACGACGATGA
>SCTL01000575.1 GCA_004297495.1 Verrucomicrobiota bacterium | reverse complement strand
GCGGCTTGCGCGGTGACGCGAAGAAGAAAGCAGTGAATCGCGCGGTGGAAATGTGCTTTCTCGAAGCGGTGCTGCATCAAAGCGTGGAGACGCTCTCGAAAGGCTATCGCCATCGCACGAGTTTCGCGCAATCTATCATTCACGATCCCGACGTGCTCGTGCTCGACGAGCCGACGGACGGGCTCGATCCGAATCAAAAACACGAAGTGCGGCAACTCATCCGGCGCATGGGCGAGAAGAAGGCGATTATTTTCTCGACGCACATTCTGGAAGAGGTGGACGCGGTTTGTTCGCGCGCCATCATCATTGATCGCGGGCGTATCGTGGCGAACGGCACGCCGCTGGAGTTGCGGCGCAAATCCGAGTGGGCGGGCGCAGTGACCTTGGTCGTGCGCGGGGTTTCTTCGGCCACGGTCACGCAGAAACTTTCGCAACTCTCCGCCGCCAAGCGGGCGACGGTCACAAGCGAAGCCGGCGCGAAATTCACGGTCACAGTTTTCCCAAAGCCGAATCAAGACGGTGAACTCACGCGCGCCGTGATGGACGCGTCGCAAGGCTGGCAGGTTGAGGAATTGCACACGGAAGAAGGCCGGCTAGATGAAGTTTTCCGTAACATCACGATGTCCGACACGGCGAAGGAGGTTGCGAAATGATTATGAAACGACGGAGCGCGGACGCCTCGTCCGCGCGCACACCCGACTCAGCAACTCGCGGACGAGGCGTCCGCGCTCCTTTCATTTTCGTATGAACGGCCTGGCCAACATCAAAACCATCGCGAAGCGCGAACTCGGCGCTTACTTCACGTCACCGCTGGCGTATGTGTTCATCGTGATTTTCCTGCTGCTGTGCGGATTCTTCACGTTCATGGTCGGCGGTTTCTTCCAACGCGGCGAAGCCTCGCTCGTGCGCCCGTTCTTCGACTGGCATCCGTGGTTCTATCTGTTTCTCGTGCCCGCCGTCGGCATGAGACTCTGGGCGGAAGAACGGCGCGTGGGCACGATTGAACTTCTGCTCACCATGCCGATCACCGCGTGGCAGGCCATCGTAGGAAAATTTCTCGCGTCGTGGTTGTTTCTCGGACTGGCACTGCTGCTGACGTTTCCGGTCGTGATGACGGTGAATTATCTCGGCAGCCCCGATAACGGAGTTATCCTCAGCGGCTACATTGGGAGCTGGCTGATGGCCGGTGCGTATCTGGCGGTAAGCTGTATCACGTCGGCGATGACGCGCACGCAAGTCGTGAGCTTCATCATCTCGGTGGTCGTCTGTCTGTTCCTGATACTCGCGGGCTTTCCGCCCGTGGTGAATCTGATTTCAAGCTGGGCCAGCCCGACGCTGGTGGACGTAGTCACGTCGTTCAGCGTCATCACCCATTTTGAAGGTTTTCAAAAAGGTATCCTCGACTCGCGCGACGTGTTGTTCTTCCTGTCGTTGATCGGGTTCTCGCTTTTCACAACCGGCGTGATCCTGCGCGGACATCGGGCGGGCTGAGTTGAAATCAAGGTTTGGATGAAAATGAAATTTGCCCTCACCCCGGCCCTCTCCCATCGGATGGGAGAGGGAGACTCGTCCGCCGTTTTTTGGGAAAATCGAAGCGCGGGATTTATTGGGCGGCTTTCGAGTAATAGGAGGGCTTCCGATTGCTTTTCCCTCTCCCGTCGGACGGGAGAGGGTCAGGGTGAGGGCCTTGCTCGACTTTGGCTTTGACTGGAATGCACATGCAAAAGAAATCTCTCGCAACATTTCTCTATTCGGCGGGCGGCGTCCTGGCGATGGCCGCAATTTTGATCGGCGTGAATCTCCTCATCGGCGCGGCGCGCACGCGCGTTGATCTGACGAAAGAAAAAGCCTACACGCTCTCGGACGGCACGCGCGCGATTCTGGCGAAGCTCGATACGCCGGTGAAGATCCGATTCTACTGTTCGAAGAGCGCGGTGGCTTCACCGGAAACAGTTTTTCTGAAAAGTTACGCGAGCAAAGTGGAAGACCTGCTGGCGGAATACAAACAGGCCAGCAAGGGTAAGATCGTCATTGAGAAGTTCGATCCGCAACCGGATTCCGATGCCGAGGATGCGGCGCGTTTGAATGGCGTCGAGGGCGTGCCGTTGCAAAGCGGAGAAAAATTCTATCTCGGTCTCTCAGTCAGCTTGCTGGATTCGCAACAGGCCATCCCGTTCCTCGCGCCGAATCGTGAGCGTCAATTGGAATACGACATCTCGCGTGCAATCACCCGAGTGACGACGCCGGAGAAACCGGTCGTGGGCGTGATGAGCGCGTTGCCGGTGTTCGGGATGCCGTCCAACCCGATGATGATGCAGATGGGCCAGCGCGGTTCCGAGCCGTGGGCGGTCATCGGCGAACTGAAGAACGATTTCACCGTGAAACGCGTCGAGATGAGCGAGGACAAAATTGATGATGAAATCAAGGTGCTCGTCGTAATTCATCCGAAGGAAATTTCCGACGCGGCGCAGTTCGCCATTGATCAATTTCTCCTGCGCGGCGGGAAGGTGATCGCGTTCCTCGACGCAAATTCGCTGGTGGACAGCCGCAATCAGCAAAACCCGATGATGGGCCAGATGGGCGGCGGCGGTTCGTCGCTCGACAAATTGATCAGCGCGTGGGGGCTTCAGTTCGAGCACTCGAAAGTTGTCGCGGACATGAACTTTCAACTGCAAGTCGGCGGCGGCGAATCGCCGAACTCTGACCGGCCCACGTGGCTTTCGATCACGCCGGAGGGGATTGACACGAACGACATTGTTACGAGCGAGATTGATAACATCTGGTATTTCGCCGGCGGTGTTTTCTCCGGCACGCCGGTTGCCGGGTTGAAGGAAACCGTCTTGCTGAAGACCACCACCGACTCCGCGCTCGTGGATGGTTTCCTCGCGAACCTCTCACCTGAGAGCGCGATGAAAGATTTTAAACCGTCAGGCAAGGAACAGGCGCTCGCGGTGCGGCTCACGGGAAAATTCAAGACCGCGTTTCCCAACGGCAAACCCGGCGCGGAGAAACCGGTTGACGGTTCGACTAACGCGCTGCCGCCCGCGCCCGATTCGCTCAAAGAAAGCAAGACCGAGACGACGGTGATTCTCGTTGGCGACGCGGACATGATCAACGACAGCTTCACCGTGCAGGAAATGCAGACGCCGTTCGGCCCGCTGCGCCGGCAGTTGAATGCGAATCTAAACTTCGCGCAAAACGCGGTGGAGCAGTTGTCCGGCGACAATAATCTTATCGCGGTGCGCAGTCGTGCGACGTTGAATCGTCCGTTTACGGTCATGAAGAAAATGGAGGCCGAGGCGAACCAGCGTTTTCGGGGTGAGATCGAAAACCTGGAAAAGACCGCGCAGGAAGCGCAGCGGCGCATCAACGAATTGCAGACGCAGAAAACCGACAAGAGCCAGCGCTTCATTCTCTCGCCGGAGCAACAGGCGGAATTGACGAAGTTGGAAAAGGAAAGCGCGGAGACCGGCAAGAAGCTGCGGCAGGTGAAGAAGGATTTGGCGCGCGAGGTGGATTCGCTCAAGACGCGGCTCACGTGGGAAAACATTCTCGTGATGCCGGCGCTGGTGAGCCTGACGGGCCTTGTGCTCGCGGTCTATAAACGCAAACTGACGGCGGCGAAATGAATCAGAAACAATTCGGCATCTTGTTGGCGTTGGTGGTCGTGCTCGGCGGCGCGGGCTTGTGGCTGCACCAGCAGCGCGGGCAATCGTGGTCGGGCAACGGCCAGTCCTCGGGACAGAAACTGCTCGGCGAT
>SCTL01000574.1 GCA_004297495.1 Verrucomicrobiota bacterium | reverse complement strand
CGGCCTTCACGGAAAGAAAATCGTTGTCTTGATCGGCGGCGGCGACAAGCGCAGCCAAAGCCGCGACATCCGGCGCGCGCAACAACTGTGGCAACAATTCACAAAACATGCGTCTGAAAAATTACAAGACTGACCTGCACAAACGGCTGCGCGAACCCGAATACGCTGCGGAATATCTCGCGCAAGTGCTGGCGGAGAAAGACAGCGCGGCGTTCCTCGTCGCGCTCAAGGATGTGGTGGAAGCGGGTGGCGGCGTGGGAAACCTGGCGGGACGGGTTGGCCTCAAGCGCCCAAGCCTTTACAAGATTCTCTCCAAGGACGGGAATCCCACCTTGGAAACGATGCAAGAAATCCTCAAACCGCTTGGCTTGCGCGTTTCTGTGGCGCTGGATGAGGCTGCTTGAACATTGGCAAACACGGCCACGGGAAATTTCTCCAGCGCAAGCCGAGTCATTTTTGAAACGTCGAACGGTATGCGGAACTCCGGGAAAAGAGCATTGCAGGAACTTCCGCGATGGCTATTGACCTGCGATTTAAGCAGTTTCACTACGGCCCTGAAAACGTCTTGGACGAACAAATGCTTGGTTGCTGACAGATATGCCAGCGACGAACCGTGGCGACGGATACAAAACCCAGATGTCCGGACCTACGCAATTCTCTTATGGCTGCAAAACGAACTTTTGCGCCCAGCACACAAAACACAAACGGAACAGGCGAGCCAGCAATGCGCAACGATTGCCTCTCTAAAGAAAGCGCTTGAGGACGAAGTTCTGCAAGGCGCAACACTCTCCGAATACGCTCAGTGTTGGGCCGCATGGGCCAGCAGGAAGGGTGAATCACTGACTCAATTGCGAGCGATCGTAGAAAGCAAGCGAGCCGAATGGCGCGCGGCATGTGAGGTTGAGGCAAAGCAGAAGTACAAACAATTGATGCGGAAAAACGCCGAGATTATGCGGGAACGTGCGCCGGGATTCTCGACACAAGTGAACTGGTTCGCCCTGCTTCCGATTTACAATCACACGGCTCACAATGATCAAGCGACTTGGGGTTATTGCCAGGCAACAGGGCAGGACAGGAAGAAAGTCCGTGCGTTCCTCAAGGCCAAAAACCAGAAAGCGATTGCGATTCCGAATCGTAAAGGACCCGGTCGGCGACTTCCTCATTACGGATTTGAGACGAGCCTGCTGGTATTGAACGAGTGGCTTGGGAATTGGTTGCTTAGTTCACCTGACGAAACGTGGTATTATCAAGACTCAGACATTCCGGGTAAAACTTTCTGCATGCCCGACGCAGAGCGAGTTTGCGAAGCGATATATCGCACGGTCTGGCACGCTGCGTGTCAGGAACATACCGACGATCAAGCAATACAGTTTTGCGCACTCATGCTGAAACACTTGAAACTCTGGAAAGGTAAGGTGAAAGACCCGTACACGCTCGGTTCAATCAAGCACTACGAACAGGTTGTTTCGCCGAGTGCAAACGCGTGGAAAGATTTCGTTGAGAACCAGAGGGCGAGAGCGGCTGAAATTGACGGAAAGATTCGTGCTGGGTACAAAATGAAGAACGGGGTGTGGGTTAAAGGGGAAATTCAGCCAAGCGGACCGATGCCTTATGTTGAGGTGAGGCATGCTTTCAAGCGTTATCGTGAGTTTTTGGGGTAATTGGGGAAAACGGTTTTCTGAAACCTTTTTCAAGGAAGTTTTTGCCAGCTTCTAGGTGATTCCCATGTGATCAAGTGAAGAAATAAATTGGGGAAACAGGCCAGATTGGTGACGCAGGCGACGAGTGACTTCATAGTCGTCCGCATTATGGCAAAGAAACAAACGTTGAATGAAGTCGGAAGCAAAAGAACGAGCGGAACACCCCGATGGCTCTTGCTGGCTAGCGGCTTGGTTACCCTTTGTTCCAAACT
>SCTL01000573.1 GCA_004297495.1 Verrucomicrobiota bacterium | reverse complement strand
GCGACGACCCGGCTGCTGCGGTCATCCAGCGCGCCAAACTTTCCGGTGCGCCGGTCACGCGGCTCACGCTGCCGGGCCTCGACGGGCAGGAAATTGATTTTCAAATCACCCGCGCCGACCTGAATCCCTCCGGCCAGCAGGGAACTTTCAGCGGCATCGTCGCGGGCAAACTGGACTCGATGGTCACGCTCGCGTTCAAGGGCGGGCGCGAAGCCTTCACGGTGCTCTCGCCCTCGGAAAAACTTTTTCTGCAAGCCGACCCGCGCGAGCCGGGCGAAGTCATCGTGAAACAAATTGATCCGGCGACGTACGTCCCCGGCGTGTGCGGTACGCCATGAAAGCTCAGATGAGAGAATATTCAACATTCAACATTCAACGTTCAACTCCGAAGTTTCCCGCGCGCCGGTTCTTCCCTTCGATGTTGAATGTTGAATGTCCGCTCGCGATTTATCGGAGTTGGGCGTTGAATGTTCTCTTTCTATTCCTCTTCACCTTCTCCGCCCGCGCCGTCACGCTAACGACGGGCGATACTGTGGGCAATTCATCGTTCAACACTGCCGGCAATTGGAGCGACGCCCAGCCGCCGCACGCCGGCGCGAGCTACGTCGTGGCCGTGCAGTTTCTGCGAACGCCGGCGGACGCCAACAACTACACCTTCGCCGGCAATTCGCTGACCCTCACCAACGGCGGCGGGATGATTTACAAAGGCACAGCCGCGGCCAACACTTACACGTTTAGCTCGCTCGTGCTTTCCAACGGCGGCTTCATCCGCAGCGGCGCGGGCTCGGGCAACACCATGGTCCTCGCGGGAGCGATGTCGGTGTTCGGCACCAACGCCAGTTCGCAAATCCTCGCCGACCAGAGCCCCTTCACGATCAACGCAGCGATTTCCGGAACGGGCAGCCTGCTTTTTTCCGGCGGCTTCACGACCACGGTGAACGGCACGAATTCCTTCACCGGCAACACGAGCGTCTCCGGCGCGATGACGCTGGGCACGAGCGGCGTGATGACGTTCAAGATCGGCGGTAATGGCACGAACAATTCCATTTCCGGTGCGGGCACGGCCACGTTCAACGGACGTTTTGCCTTCGACGTTTCCAACGCGAGCACGAACCTCGGCCACAGTTGGACCATTGCCAGCGTGACCACGAAGACTTTCGCCGGCACGTTCAGCGTGGACGGCTTCAGCAAGCAGGGTTTCGGCACCGGGCCGGGCTACTGGGACTTGAACACCAACGGAGTTTATTACGAGTTCAACACCGCGAGCGGCGTGTTGACCGTCGTGTCCGGGCCGAGCAGCACCGGTTCGGGCAGCCTTGCACCGGCGAGCGTGAAGTTCGGCGCAGTCGAGGCCGATCTGCTGGCATCCTACGCGGCGAGCTATGCGACTTCGGTGGGCGGCGAGGACAACGCGCAAGTCATCATTGCCAACACCGTCGCCGGCGGCAATTACCTCAACGATCAAAGCGGCACGGGCGCGCGAATGCGCCTCGCCGGCTTTTATCAGTCGGCCAATGACGTGACCGGCCAGACGACGACCGGCGGCATCGTGAACTGGCTCGCCAACAACGACAGTCATCTCTCCGATGTCGTCAGCTACGCCGCGACCATCGGCGCGGACCTGGTGGTTTATATTTGCAACAACTCCGACTCCGCCAGCATCGCCGGTGTTTCGCAACAGCCGGGCATGTATTCCTCGCTCAATCCCGGCGCGGTCTGGTCCGCCGTTTTCGCGCACGAAACCGGCGGGCACGCCTACGGCCGCTCGCACTCCGATGGTTTTGCCGTGCCCGATGGGAGCGGCAACCTGGGCTTCCCGAAAACCATCATGCTCCACAATTACTGCACCGGCGGCTCGTCCCCGCCGTATTTTTTCTCGAATCCAAAAATCTGGTATGGCGGCAAACAGCTTCAGGGCGACGGCAACAATTGCGGTCAAGGCTCGCTCATCAACGGCGGCGACAATTCACTGCCCGGCGCCGACAGCGCGCAAAGCGTGGCTGATCGTCGTGCTCGCGTGATCACCGGGCCGAACCTGACCAACGTCGTGCTGCGCTGGCTCTTCACCAATGCGCCCACGCTCGTCGCCGCCGGCACGACCAACTTCGATCTCGTCGCCAATGCCCCGGCCATCGTGCGCGGCAACGGCGCTTACTACACCGGCGGCGCGTTGCGAATTCCCGGCGGCACGAGCGGCAACATCGCGGTCAATTCCATGGCCGCTTACATTGATTTGCCGAACGGAATCATTTCCTCACGCACAAACCTCACGATTGAAATCTGGGCCACGCCGCTCTCCGCGCCGAGTTGGGCGCGCTTGTTTGATTTTGGCCGCACGACCCAGACGGGTGACGGTGCCGCCGGTGAATGGACCGGCACACCCGGCAGCGCCGCGCCGGGCAGCACCTCTTCCTCGGACGACATCATGCTCAGCGCCGCCATCGGCACGGACATCGAGCAGCAACGCTTCGAGGCCAAGCTCAACGGCACGGCCACCACGCTCGACGCCGCGCTCGCCACCACCGCCGGCGTGCCGCATCACTACGCCATCACGTTCGCCGACGGCGCGGGCGCGGCCGGCAGCGCGGGCGGGCGCTGGACGTGGTTTCGCGACGGCGACGCCATCGCGTATCTCGACGTGAGCAATCATCTCGCCGCCATTGAGGACGTGAACAACTGGCTGGGCCGCTCGCTGTGGAGCGACGACCAGATGGCGAACAACGAGTACACCGAAGTCCGCATCAGCACCGTGGCAATGTCGCGCGGCGAAGTGCTGGCGAATTATCTGCTCGGCCCGAACTACCAACCCACCACGACCGTCGCGCTCAACGCCAGCGACGCGGCGGGTGCGAGTTCGTTCAACGCCGCCGGCCAGTGGAGCAGCGCCGGCGCGCCCAACGCGGCAAACAGTTACGAGACGTTCGATTACTTGCTCCGCACGCCGGCCACGGGCAGCGCCTACACGTTCGGCGGTAATACGCTGAAAATTTCCGGCGGCGAACTGCTCTACGCCAGCACCAGTGGCAGCACGATCACCGTGACGAACCTGGTTCTCAATGGCGGCGCGGTGCATCACAGCGGCAGCGGCACGTTCACGCTCGCGGGCAACATTTCCGTGACGACCAACGGCGCGGAGTTCAACGCGCAGAACGGTGCGATGACCGTCACCGCGCCCATCAGCGGACTCGCTCCCGTTTATTTCATCGGCAACAACACGCTCACGCTCTCGGGCAACAACAGCAATTTTCTCGGCAAAACTTTTCTCGGCAACGGCTGGTACGGCGCAGTCGCGATTGATTCTCCGTCCCGCCTCGGCCCGTCGCCCGCTTCGTTCACGAGCGATCACCTGACAATGAATCGCGGCACGCTGCTCACGACGACGACGATGACCTTGAGCAACGACAACCGCGGCATCCTGCTCGACGTGAGCGGCGGCACGTTCAACGTCGCTTCCGGCACGACGCTCACGCTCGCCAGCACGTTGTCGAGTCCCGTCACGGCGGCGAACATCGTCGTGGGCGGGCTGACCAAGGCCGGCCTGGGCACGCTGGTGTTGAGCACGACGAACACGACCTTCAAAGGCACGCTCTTCACCGATTCCGGCAGCCAGACGACGAGCGACGGCGTCGTGAAAATCGTGAACAACCAGGCGCTCGCCAACGCGCACTCCCCCATTTTCATCCGCAACAACAACAGCGGCAGTTCCACGCTGCAACTCGACGGCTCGGCGGGCAATCTCACGTTGTCCCAAGGCATCTCGCTCGCCGCGCGCAACACGGCGACGGTGGCAATTGAAAACTTTGCCGGCACGAACACCATTTCCGGCGGCATCACGCTCAACGTCGGCGGCGCGAATTACTGGATCCAATCGGACGCCGGCAGCCAGTTGAATCTCGGCGGCACGCTTTCCTCCGCCGCGAGCGGCACGCGCACGTTCACGTTCCTCGCCAATGGTGACGTGAATGTCTCCGGCGTCATCGCCGACGGCAGCGCCACGGTGAACGTCAGCAAATCCGGCAGCGGCACGCTCGCGCTCGCGGGCGCGAACACCTTCACCGGCACGACGACCGTGAGCGCTGGCAAGTTGGTCATGAGTGGCTCGACCAGTTCGGGCGGCATGACCATCGGCAGCACCGCGACGCTTGCGGGCAATGGCACAATCAACGGCCCGGTCACGATTCAATCCGGCGCAACGCTTTCGCCCGGCACATCCATCGGCGCGCTGACGATCAATAACACACTCGCGCTGGCGGGCACGACGTTTATGGAGTTGAACAAGACGGCGGGAACGAACGACACCGTGCGCGGCCTGAGCAGCGTAACTTACGGCGGCACGCTGAGTTTGACGAATCTGGCGGGCACGTTGACCGGCGGCGAGACGTTCAAACTTTTCAGCGCGTCGAGTTACAGCGGCACGTTCGCCAGTCTCACGCCGTCCAGTCCGGGCGCGAATCTGGTTTGGAACACCAACTCGCTCGCGACTGATGGCACGTTGCGCGTGATCACGACGACCACCACGAACCTCACTCTCAATCTCGCCGGCAGCGTGCTCGCGCTGTCGTGGCCGGTGGATCATTTCGGTTGGAGATTGGAAACCAACGCCGTGAGCTTGGCGAACAGCAACGCGTGGTTCACCTTGAACGGCTCAACGCTGACGAATCAGGTCTTCGTGACCATTGATCCCGCGCAGACCAACGTGTTCTTCCGGCTAAAATTTCCTTGAGAGCGATTCCGGCGGCGCGCGCCGTCATTCGAGATGCACGATGCCTTGCCGGATGGCGCTGATGGCGGCTTCGGTGCGGTCCTGCACCTTGAGTTTGCTGAAGAGGGATTTGAGATGCGCCTTCACCGTGTCTTCGGAAAGAAACAGCGACGCGCCGATTTCCTTGTTGCTGCGGCCCTTGATGAGGTGCTGCAACACTTCCATCTCGCGCTCGGAAAGATTGGCGCGCTTCTGACGATCCGCGAGCCGTTGCGCCATGCCGTGCGGCAAAACCTGTTCGCCCGCGTGAACCGCGCGAATCGTGGCCGCGATTTTGTCCTCCGGCGTGTCTTTGAGCAGGTACGATTTCGCGCCGGACTGCATGGCGCGGTAAATATCCTCGTCCATGTCGAACGTCGTGAGCACGATCACGTGCGCGTCGGGAAATTCCTTCCGGATGGCCATGGTGGCTTCCACGCCGCCCACGCCCGGCAGGCGCAGGTCCATGAGCACCACGTCCGGTTTCTTCTGGCGGAACAAATTCAAAGCTTCGCGCCCGTCGCCGGTCTGGGCCACGACTTCCAATCCCGGCTCGCTCTCGATGAGCGCGGCCATGCCTTTGCGGAACGCCGGATGATCGTCCACAAGCATGACCCGGATGGGGCTGATCTTTTTCAACTTTTTCACGGCCACAATAACCGCACGCGCTTCACCTTGTCATTTCCCCGTTCGGGTAATTCTGCAATCCGGCGTTGCCCGGTGGTTTTCATTCGCCCGTCAACGGCAGCAGCAACTGGATTTCCGTGCCCCGGCCCGCGGCGCTCTCGATCTTCAATTCGCCTTTCAGCCCGGTCGCGCGCTCGCGCATTCCGACGAGGCCGAACCCGCCCGTGCTGCGCGGCGGTTGGGCGGGATCGAACCCCGCGCCGTCGTCCCGCACGATGAGGCGGAATTGTTTCTCGCTGAAATCAAGTTGCACGAGGATTTGTTTCGCGCGGGCGTGGCGGGCGGCGTTGGTGATGGCTTCCTGGCCGACGCGGAGAACGTTGTTTTCAATCACCGGCGAAAGACGGCGCGCGCGACCGGTGACTTGGAAGCGCGTCTGCAATTCCGCGCCTTCGGTCATTTGTTTCAGGATGCTTTCGAGCGCACTCACGAGATCGCCGGTCTCCAAAACCTGCGAGCGCATGTTCCAGATGGAATTGCGCGCCTCTTCCAGACTGTCGCCGACGAGTTGCTGCGCGGCGTCGAGATGATGTTGCAAGCGCTCGTTGTCCAGCTCGGAGGTTTTCTTGGCGAGACGCAATTGAACCGAAGTCGCCGTCAGTCCTTGCGCCAGCGTGTCGTGGATTTCGCGCGCGACGCGATTGCGCTCGGTGAGAATGGCGGCGAATTCCGCTTCCGCCATTTCCCGGCGATGCGCCTGCTCCTTCAACCGCCGCCGACCGACCAGCACGATGACGCCGACCGACAGCAACAAAGCCGCCGTGACAAGCGCCAGCGCTATCGCCACGCGCCGCGGCGTCCACCACGGGGGTCTGACCAGAATCGTCAAATCCGCGGGCGAGCGCAGCAGGAGTTGAAAAGATTGCGGCGTCCAGACGCCCCACAACGGCCGGACCTCGTCATGAATCAGCGAGCAGATGCCGGTCACGCGCACCAAGCTGCCTTCGAGCCAATCCACGGGCGCGGGTTCTTGTTTGGCGAGTTTCAAGATGCCTTTGAACACCGTGCCCTCGCGCTCGAACGTGAGGGAAAGCCCTTCCAACACCGGCTGGATTTCCGTCAGCCTGGCTTCGGTTTCCACGAGGTCGTCTTCATGATCGAACGCCACCGCCACGTTGGTGATGGTCAACGACGCGGGCGGCGGGCCGCTGCCGGTCTTGCGGAAAACGGCGTCTTCGAGCAACGGCGAATAGGAGCCGTACGCCGGAAAGCCGAGGACATCAATCACGTCGCCCGCCTTCAAGTCCTCGGTCTGGCCCACTTGAATGCGCAGGCCGGAACCATTGTCGCGGATCCAAACCTGCGATCCCGGTAACGCGTGGGTGACGACGCCGCGCACATGCACGCGGTGTCCGGTGGGAGCATCCGCCGCGAATTGCAGCAGGCTGTCGGCGGAACGCACCGGCGCGCTGAACGGATTGGGCGGCGCGAGTTTTTCCACCCGCACGCGCGCGCCGTTCGGAACCGAGAGCACCGGCGTGAGCACCTGGCGCTTCTGGTTGAACTGATAAAGGCAAATCGCCTGCACGCGCACTTCGGCGTCCTCCTGAATTTCGACGTCCCGGGAAAAACCTCCGCGCACCGGCAGCGCACCGCCATCGGACGCAATGAGGATGCGCCGGATTTGCGACGGCGGCTCCATTTCCAACACCCGCCGCACCACGCCGGAAATCTCCACCCACTGGCCATCGAGCGCGCCGGTGATCAACTGCTGATAAGTCACGGCACGGGGCGCCGGGATTTTACCGGTCCCGACGCGGCGGGCCGTTTTGACTTTCACAATCGGCGCGAACTGGCCGGGGTCCGTGTTGCCTTCGATCTCGAGCAAATCCGCGCGGTGAAACGACGAGAAGAGATTCGCCGTGGCCATCAAGTAAATGCAGCCCGAGTCATCGGCCAGGAACATGGTGCGTTCGCGCGGTTCGGACTCCGAAATCACGACGCCCCGCAAACGCACGGCGAACGCTTTGGTCGCTTCCGCCTGATTGAGCGCGCGCACCTGCGCCACGGTTGTGAGAAGCACCGCATTGGTCTCGGGCGACTCCGCCGCCGCGAGTCGAGCGGCAAAGGCTAGACTCAGTCCGGTGGCAAGCGTCAGGTTGAAAGCCGGGATGCGCATGATTGGATTCCACCCTCAGCATGCGGCAAACCCGCGCGCGTCGCAATGCCCGCCAATTCACCCGTCCGGGTAATAGACCCTGGACAATCGCGTAACTAAAGTGACCTTAGAAAGCCCCGAGCGACCCGACTCGTCGCCCGGCTACCGAACACCCAAAACAAAACGAGCAGCAATGAAAACTCCGACCACCCCACGCCTCTGCAAATTCCTCGTCGCCTTCCTCCTCGCTGTGCCGATGCTGTTGCCTGCGGCCAACCTGACTTGGGACGCGAACACCACCACCACCGGATCCCAGGACGGCTCCGGTACTTGGGATAACACCGCCGCCAATTGGTGGAACGGAACCGCCGATGTCGTGTGGAGTGGCGTGACGCCGGACGCCGCGTTATTCGGCTCGGGAGGTGCCGCTGGCACCGTGACTCTCGGCGCGAACATCGTTTCCGGCAACATCACGTTCAACGCGGGGGGCGTCGGCAACTACGCTATTGCTGGCGGCGGTTTCCAGCTTGGCCTTACCAACCGCACCATTTTTGTCAGTTCCAGTGCAACGATCAACTCGGACATCACCGGGACCGCGCCTATTCTCTATCACTCTGGAGCGAATGCGCCGTACGGCACACTAACATTGGGGGGCAACAACACGTTCACGGGAGGATTCACAATTGGGCCTAACGATGGCGGCTCTGCTCCAAACACGACCGCTGCAGTTCGAGCCACTTCCGGCAACGCCTTTGGCACGGGTACGATTACGTTCAACCAACAGGGTAGCCTAACGAGTCCGCGCTTGGAAGTGACGGGAGGAATCACGATTACCAACGCGATTGCGGCAACGGGCCGGAATAATCCTTCGGCGGCGGTCGTAGCTTTGAGTGGGGCAAATGTATTGTCAGGGACTTTCACGCGCGGCGCGGGCGGGGCGGATTTTAGCATAGCAACGGAGGCAGCGAACGGATTGACGTTGTCTGGGGCAACGGGGACCGGCGGAGTGGCGCTGGGGAGTGCCGCGGGCTTTCCGCGCAATTATATTCTGCGCGGGACGGGCAGTGGCACTGTAAGCGGCATTATTGCAACCGGCACCGGGGCGAACAACCTTGGCATCGTCAAGGCAGGCAGCGGCACATGGACACTTTCGGGTGCCAATACTTTCACGAACGGCACCATCGTCGATGGAGGCACGTTGACCTTGGATTACAGTTCACAAAATAATTCCAAGCTACCTGATGTGGGACCACTAACCTTGGGCGGCGGCACGCTTAACCTCAGTGGTGGTTCTCACACGGAAGTCGTTGTGTCCACAACGATCGGGGCCGGCAATTCCAGCATCACGCGCAGCAGCGGCACTTCCACGCTGCGCATGAACGCCATCACCCGCAATCGCGGCGGCGTGGTGGATTTCGGCGCGGCCTCGATTGCCGACACCGACGCCCTCAATGTCAACGGCATCCTCGGCGGTTACGCGACCGTAGCTGGCTCGGACTGGGCGATGAATTCCACCGGCGGAGCGGACGGTGCGGTCACGGCC
>SCTL01000572.1 GCA_004297495.1 Verrucomicrobiota bacterium | reverse complement strand
CGGCTGGCCGGTGGGCGCTTGCGGCTGCGATGAAACTTTGAAACCAAAATCGCCGCAGGTGGCCACGCCGCCTGCGGCTTTTTTGTGACCCCCGCGACCAACCCGAACCAACACCATGATCATCGTCTTCAAACCCGGAATCTCGAAGCGCGAGGAAACCGCCGTCCTCGCCGAAATCCGCAAGCTCGGCTACACGCCGCACGTGATGCGCGGCGTGGCGCGCACCGTCGTGGGCGCCATCGGCGACGAACTCACGCACGCCAATCTGGAAACACTCACCGCGCAGTTTCCGAAAGTTGTCGAGAGCGTGATGCCGATTCAGAAACGCTACAAGCTCGTCAGCCGCGAGGCGCATCCTTCCAACTCCACGGTCAAAGTCCGCGAGCACAAGATCGGCGGAAAAAAATTTCACGTGATGGCTGGCCCGTGCTCGGTGGAAAGCGAGAAGCAGTTGCTCACCACCGCCGAGGCCGTGAAGAAAGCCGGGGCAACCATTTTGCGCGGTGGAGCGTTCAAGCCGCGCACTTCGCCCTACGAATTTCAGGGTCTCGGCGAGAAAGGGCTCAAACTGCTCGCGAAAGCGCGGCGTGCGACTGGGCTGGCGGTCATTACCGAATTACTTTCCGAGCAGCATGTTGATCTCGTCGCCGAATACACGGACATCATCCAGATTGGCGCGCGCAATGCGCAAAATTTCCAATTGCTCATCGCCGCGGCCAAAACGGGACTGCCCGTGCTGCTCAAGCGTGGGCTTTCCATGAAGATCGAGGAGTGGCTGCTGGCTGGTGAATACGTGCTGGCAAATGAAAATCCGAATCTCATGTTCTGTGAGCGCGGCATCCGCACTTTCGAGACTTACACGCGCAACACGCTCGATCTCTCCACCATCCCGATCATCAAGCGCGAGTCGCACTCGCCCATCGTGATTGATCCGAGCCAAGGCGCTGGCCGGGCAGATTTGGTGACGACGATGTGCAAGGGCGCGGTGGCCATGGGCGCGGACGCGTTGCTGATCGAAGTGCATCCGAATCCCGCCGAGGCGTGGAGCGACGGCGCGCAGCAGGTGACGTTGGAAGGTTTTGCGAAATTGATGAACGAGTTGAAGCCGTTCATCGCGGCGGCCGGACGCGAGTGACGCGGCTTACTCGACGACCAGAGAACAACCGGCTTGAGAGGATTCGGCGCTGAGACAACCGCGCAGATATTCGACGATCTGTTCGCGGAGCGATTCGCACCGCGTGCTCCAGCGGCGTGAGCGGGTGAGTTGTTTCACGCAGCCGCGCAATCCGTGAAAGCGGACGATGCGCGGCGAACGCGCCAGTTGCCCGCGAAAGGCGTCGCGCAGGCGCGGATAAAAAACGAGTTCACCGGCATCGCCGGATTCATGCGCGATCAATCGGAGGTCGCCATGAACTTTTTGATTGTTCTCCTCGATGCCTTCGCCCGCGCTATGAACGCGGAAGCCGAGGCCGCGCAAGACGCGTTCGAGCGCGAGCGTGAATTCGCCCACGGAAACCTTGTCGCGGTGCAACTCGTGTTTGAAATAGTGAAACACCGAAGCGGAGGCGTGGCTGACGACTTCGGGATCGAGCCGTCCGCCGGTGTCGCCGATCAATTCGATGGAGATCATCTCCGCCGAGAACGGCACGCTCTCGCCGTTGGCGAGTTCGAACAACAGACAGTCATCGGCGAGCCAGATCATTGTCGCGCCTCCAGCTTTTTGACTTCCTGCACGAAGTCGGTGGCTTCCTGAAACCGGCGATACACGCTGGCGAAGCGCACGTAGGCCACCTCGTCAATTTCGCGCAAGCCGTCCATCACGAGTTTGCCGATGAATTCCGCCGGCACTTCGCGCTCGAATTTGTCGGTGACGGCGTCCACGATTTTTTCGACGAGGTCTTCAACCACTTTGGGACTGATCGGCCGCTTCTGGCAGGCTTTGCGAACTCCGGAGAGAAGTTTTTCTTTGGAGAATTCTTCGCGGCGGCCATCGCGCTTCACGATCATGAGTCCTTCATGTTCGATTTCCTCGTAAGTGGTGTAGCGATGATTGCATTGGGCGCACTCGCGACGGCGCCGGATGGTCGAACCTTCGCGTGATGAACGCGAGTCCACCACCCGATCTTCCTGACCACCGCATTTGGGGCATCGCATAGGTACGCCACTGCTAATTGTGGCTGGCGCAGTTGTAGCACCCCACTTATAGGGCAGTCAAGCAGTCCGAGAAGGGACAGGAACTTGTTATCCGGTCAAGTTCTGGCATTATTACTGCGTTGATGTTTGTGTTTGACATAAGTAAGGACTCGACGTGAAATGCGACGCTTCGTTTGAACGTTTCGGGTCTGTTTAGCTCAAAGAATCGCGTATATGAATGCCTTGATTGTTGCACTCGCTTCCCTGTCCGGAGCCATAGTGGGCGTACTTCTCGCCGTCCGCGTTGGTGGCGGACACGGGATTTCAACAATGGTGTATCGATCGTGGCGTAAGGCGTCGTCGTTGGAATCTGACGTGCGCACCGATAATCGCGCTACTGATCCGAACAGAGTTTCCCAGCAATCATCGCAGGGTAAGTGTTAGAACGTTTGGCGCAGTCAGAAGTTTGGAACTCAAAGGGTCTATTCAAAGGTTGGTGCGAGCGGTTCAACTTTGCGCAGCAAAGCCGCTCGAAATTCTTTTTTTCCTAGCAGACAAGCGCCGGGGATCGCCAAAATTTCTTAAGAAACTGGTCGCAATCATCGTCGTCCCGGTTGTCACCTACTTTTTGGCGATCACTGGATTAACAAAAACCTCTCCGAGCTGGTGGTCTCATTTCTTTGTCTCAGCTTGGGTGGATTACAATGTGGCTTACAGTTTCACGACATCAAGCATAACGGGATTTACATGTTTCATTATGCTGGAGGCATTTCTTCCAATGCTCTTCTACGTCCCAAGCTCGGTTAACATGCGTACGATGGGATTGCTCTATACAGATGTACGACCCAACAGTGTCCAAAAAGTCATTCTGCGCGAACTGAATGGGCACAAGCCTAACACCCCTATTCGTATAATTTGCATAAGTGGGAGCAGTCTCTTTATGGTGCCGCGAACAGGAGTCGGTGACGCCCCATTTAGTGAATACGCAGAAAAAGGGAAAGTCCGAATCTTAATGCCTCGGTCAACGCCAACCAACCCTACAATTGCAGCTCGTTACGACAGCTACAGCGATAAGCACAAGCAGAACAATTACCCCACAGTGGTTGATTTGGTAGCAGAAATAGATAGAACCAAAGCTCGCCTTAAAACGAATGGCAATAACGTACTGGTTGAGCATGACGCTCTGTGCATGTGGCGAGTCATTCTTTTTAGTCATCGGTGCATTGTTCAAAACTACTTTCCCAACCACACGGGCGAGGACAGCGACGATTCGCCGGTGTTTGTGTTCGAAAAAACTTCGGCTTCGTGCAAGTTTTCGTACTATTCTTCCTTTGAGGACATGTTTTATCTGTTAAGCCGACTTCCTAGAGAACCTCAAAAACTTACAGACGACGAGCCGTGAGGGTTTTATCAGCCCTTCACGGGCAGGGGCGCGGCGGGAAGATAAACCGTGAAGGTCGAGCCAGCGCCGGGGCGCGTTTGGAGATGCAGGGCACCGCCGCCTTCCTGAACCAATCGTTGCACGATGTTCAGTCCCAGCCCCGTGCCTTGACGCGGGCCTTTGGTGGTGAAGTAGGCTTGGAAAATCTTCGGCACGATTTCCGGCGGAATGCCGGGGCCGTCGTCAGTCACCGAGAGGCTCACCAAGGGAGGATCATTGCGAAAAGTTTCCACTCCGAAGAGCCGCGTCTCGGGTGTGTCTTTGAACGCCGCG
>SCTL01000571.1 GCA_004297495.1 Verrucomicrobiota bacterium | reverse complement strand
TCTTCGCCTGCGGATCGAGAAAGAAGATTTTCAACAACTCCGCCGCCTTCGCCGCGTAACGATCTTCGCCCGTAATTTTGTAAGCCGCGCCCAGCGCCGCCACTGCGTCGCGCAAACCCATCACGCACCGCCGATGCTCGATAAAGTTTTCCGGGTTCGTCTGGCCGTCGCGCTGGACGTACGGCAGTCCATTGGTCGTGTTCGGATTCGGCCACCAATAATCACCGTTCGAGTAAAAATCATTCGGCCCGCCCTCGCTGAGTTTCGCGCGGAATTTGGTGATGGTGATCGGTTCAAGTTTGAGCGCCGTCGCCGCCGCCCGCAGAATCCGCTCGCGGTCCACTTCCGCCACATCGAGCTTTGTCACGGGCGCTGGCTTGGTCTCCGCGCCCCGAACCGCGAAATTCGGCGCGTCCACGAAACAACACAACCAAACAGGAAGGATTAAGAATGGCGTGAACCGGAATCCCATGCGCAAGGACCGGCAAGTTTTGGGTGTCATGTTAAAGTAATTCTAGCAATCGCTCGCTGCGCGCGGCATCGAACATTCGTTCTGCGCGATCTGTCATCGCTCGCAATCGCACTACGGCAATTGCAACAGGTAAAACCGCTGCGGCGCAACGGGACTGATGCCGTTGGTGCAGACGAAACTTCCGTCGGCTGCGAACTGGTTGGTCGCAACGCGCGTCCAGTTCGCCCACGGCAGCGCCACATTCGTGCTCGTCAAAACGTAATAACTTCCGCCGGCGACGCCGTTCGTTCCGTTGAACACCAGATTCGCGCCGATCACTCCCACAATGGCAATGCGCGGCGGCGGCGGACCAGCAGCGAGCGCTTGAATTTCCGCCTGCGTGAGCGCGCGACTGTAAATGCGTACGTCGTCCATGAGCCCGTTGAAGAACCAGCGCCCCGCCGGGAGCGAGCCGGAGTATTGCTCGCGGCCCAGGCAAACATCCGTCGTCGTGGCATCCATCGCACTGCCACGATCTTGATTGGTTGCGCCAGCGAGCTGGCCGTAAAGATAAAACGTGGTGAGGCTGCCGTTGATGGTCATGGCGACGTGAACCCAAGTGTTGGTCGGCACGGGCGCGATGGAGAATACCGAGGTGTCGTTGCCGGTCCAGAGTTGATCCTTCGGCGTGGTGTCGCCTTTGATGAGCACCGAGTAAGCTTCCTTCCATTCGCCCTTGCTGAGAATCGTGTTGTGGTTGTGACTGAGCGCGACCTTCAGCCAGGCCGCGATCGTTGCCTGTCCGCTGACGCTCAAATCCAGCGAAATGGCATTGCCCAAATCCACATAGCCGCTCGCGCCGTCGAGCGAGAGAACTTTGCCGCGCTGCGGATCGGAAATCACCGACGCGCCGCCGACCAAAGTTCCGTGATTGCCGTAGCCCGACAAATCGCTCGCGGTGCCGTCGTCAAAGGTGAAACGTGCCACGAGCGAGTCGGATGTACTGACGGTGAGCGTGGCGGTCGCGGTGCTCGGGACGCCGGCATTGGTGCCGGTGATGGTCAAGGTGTAGTTGCCCGCCGGCGTTGAGTTCGATGCGCTGACGGTCAACGTGGATGAACCCGCGCCAGCCAAAGTCGCCGGACTGAAGCTGGCGCTGGAGTTTGTCGGCAGCCCGCCCACACTCAATCCGATGCTGCCGGTGAAACCTGCGTTCGTCGTGACCGTGATGGTGTAAGTCGCGTTGCTCGCCACGCCCGCCTGCACTGTGCGCGAAGCCGGTGTCGCGAGCAGAGAAAATGTCGTGGTGAATGAGTTCGGCCCGACGTCGTTCGTCGTGAGAAATTTTGCGGTGATGGGCGCGGCGGAAAATTCATCCGCGCCGATGTCGAGATTCGCGTCGCGGGGCTGGCCGTCCATGTCGTTCGTGACGCTCACATAGGAAACGAGCGCGCCGTAATAATCAAACGCAGCGCGTCCGGCGTTGATGGCGGGGCTGTTGGATTGGATGTGATAAATCCCGCTGGCGTCCGTGGCGAGCAGTGGATTGACCGTCGAGTATCCGCTCGCGGGCATGTTGCCAGTGCTGCTGGTGTTCCATCGAAGATTGTTCGTGTACGTTCCCGTGTACGGCGCGGTGGTGCTGATGCTCGCGATGTTTCCACCGTTCAGGAAGATGTTGTTCGCGACGACGCTGTTCGACGAGCCAAGGCCGCCGGTGCGCCCGCCCATTTCGTAGTGCGTCGAATTGTTGATGAACGTATTGAACATGACGACGTTGTCGTCCGGTCGGTCATGGGCGGTCAGCGCCGCGCCGTTGTAAACATCGCCGTCGCCGTTGCCCATGTTCACGCCGACGGAATTTCCCTCGAAATAATTGCAGAAGATTTTGTGGCGGTCGCCATAGACGCGGATGCCCTCTGAATTCCGCATGTAGTTGCCGTAATAAAGACAGTCGTTGCCGTGGCGCTGGCTGATCTCGCGGGCGTCGAGCACGGTGTTGTAACGATACGTGTTGCCCGAGGACTTGTTGGAAATCATCTCGTTCTCGCCGTCGCAACGGACGAACAAATTGTATTCGCAGAGGCCATTGCCCGTCGAAAGGCTCAGGCCGCTCAGTCCCCAGCGAATCGTTTCCGCGCCGTTGCCGCCGGGGCTGGTGAAGTCGCGGAAATAATTATGGTGCACCCAGAGCCGGCGCGCGACCTGGCTGCCGCTGCCCGTGATGTCGAGCATGTTGCCGAGCGTGGATTTGTTGCGCAGTTCGTTGCGGTCAACTTCCATGTCATCGCCGCTGATGTTGATGTAGGAAACGTCGTTCGTCGCTGGAATCGTGAGCTGAACGACGTTCCGCGTAAGCCGGCAATGATTCGCGCCGCTGCCCATGCTGATGGAATTCGCGTGTGTAAATTTGAAGCCTTGCACCGTCACGTAAGCCGCGCCGCTGTTGAAACTGAACCCGTGCGTGCCGGTGATCTCGACGCCGCCAATCGTCTCGGCGCGGATGACGATTCGATTCGCCGCCGTGCCCGCCCGTGCGATGCCAAGCGAAGCGCTCGTCGTGTAAACGCCATTCGACATCACGATCTCGTCGCCGGCCACTGCGGCGTTAAGGCGCGTCGTCAGCGCGGAGATGGAGTTGACGTAGTAAGTCGCACCCGGCGCGGAAAGCGTCAGCGCCATCGCGAGCGCGAGGCCAGCCGATCTGAAGTTGAAACATCCCGGGCGCATTTAAGGAGCAAGCAGCAAGCGGAAGAATTTCTGCGGCGAACCGCCGGAGGTGTTGGTCGAGGCGAAACTGCCGTCCGCACCGAACACGTTCGTCGCGACGCGCGTCCAGTTGGCCAGCGGCAGCGCAATGTTCGTGCTGCTGAGTAGATAATAAATCGAGCCGGGCACGCCGTTGGTTCCGCTGAAAACCAAATTTGCGCCGTTCACAGCAGCGCTGACGATGCGGGGCTGCGTTGTGAGCGGCGCGCCGACCATGAGGCTTTGAATCACGGCCTGTGAAAGCGGCGTGTCGTAGATGCGCACGTCATCGAGGTAGCCGTTGAACACGCGCTCGTAGCCGCTCACGCCGCCGCGCGCGCCGATGGCCCAGCCCACGGTGTAATCATTTTGCAGCCCATCTCCGCCGATGTAGCTGCCGACTTCAACGCCGTTGCGATAGAGCCGGTAAGTGTAGTTCGTGCCGACGAGTGTCATTGTGCCGGCGAGATGAACCCAGTTGCCCTGACCAATGTCGTTCGCGGGAATCGCGAGCGTGGCGTGTTCGTTGGGCGACCAGGTGCCGAATTCGTAGGTCGTGCCCGAGATGCCCACGCGCAGAACAAACTCCCGACTCGGGTTGCTTTGATGACCGCGCTGGAGAAGTCCGTGATTGCCGGTCATGCCGGAGTTCAGCCTGGCCCAGGCGGTCATCGTGCATTGGCCGATGATGTTCAAACCGGCGGGATTGCCAAGGTCAACTTTGCCACCGACGCCATCGAGCGAAAGCACTTTGCCGCGAACGGCATCAGTCACGATGGCGGCGGTGCCGGCGAGCGTGCCGTTGTTGTTGTGACCGGAAGAATCGTTCGCGGTGTTGTCGTCGAACGTGTAGCGCGCAACCGGTCCGGGCGGAACAATCGCAGCAGGCGTGGCGCTGACTTGCGCGGCGTTCGGGCCTTCGCCGAAGGGATTCACCGCCGACACGACATAGTAATAGGTCATGCCGTTCAGCAGGTTCGTGTCGGTGTAGGTGTTGGAGGGGACGGATGAGACCAAAGGGAGGTAGGGGCCGCCGTTGGTGGTGCTGCGTTTGACGTTGTAACTCGTCGCGCCGGAGGAATCCCACATGAGGAGCGCGCGGGTGTTGCCAGGAACGGCGATCAATCCGCCCGGCGCGCCGGGCAGCGAGGAAGTCGTGCTCGCGCTCAACGCGATCTCGAATTGATTCGTGCCAGAGAACGTTCGCAGCGGCCCCATCTGCTCGACGGTCGTCGTGCTGTTCGTGATTTCGAGTTGGTGATCGTTGGTGAAGCAGATGTGGTATTGGCCGTTGGTCAGGAGCACTTGATCAATGAGAAACATTTCGTTGATGCCGGTCGTGCCGCTGCCGGAGAGCGTGCCGAAGGTGAGCGAAAGAAATTTGCCGCGCAGCGTCGTGCCGGTCGGGAGCGGCGTGGTGGTGATGAAGGCGTCGTTGCTGCCGCCGGTTTGTTTGCGCGTCTCGCCGATGATTGAGCCAGAGTAATAAAGATTCGTGGGCGCAAAAGAACTGCCGGGATACGTGAACTGCGTCGCGTTGACGGCCCAGACACGCGAGCCGCCAGGGCTGGCCAGATGCAAACCGATGCGTCCGGCCAGCGAGAATTCTCCGTTGGTCGTGGTGACGGTGGTCGAGCCGGTGTTCGCGCCGGCGACGGCGGGATTGCGGAGATTCACGACGTAAGTGTCAGCGCGACCGTCGGTGAAAGTAATCTTCAACGCGCAGGATTCAAGGCTGCTGCCGTTCATCGCAAGGCGTTCGACGTTCGTGATCGTGCCGACGCCGTTGTTCATCGGTTCGATGACGCTCACGAATAAATTTGAGAGCGAGCCACTGGTGATGCGCTTGCGAATGATGGACGACGGACGCCACAGGCCGTTGACGAACCAATCCGCCGGCTCGCCGTTGGCGCGCGCGGGAACGGGCGTTCTCCCGATGTAAACGTTCGCTGCCGCGGCGCCGGCGGCGTCAGTCATCCAGAGTCGCGTGTCGCGGTTGGAAGCGGAAGCGTCACGGTAGGTGATCTGAAAATTTCCCGGCGCGGTATTGCTGTTCACGTTCCGCCAGAAGCCGTAATAGGGAAAACTGTCGCCGCTGTCGGTCGGGTCACTCCAGACTTCGCCGCCTTCGAGCATGGGATACGTGGCGGTGTTCGTGACGAGGGAAAAACTGCACTCGGAAGTTTGGTCGTAACGAATCGAGCCGTGCCAGACGTAATCGTGTGTCGTGCCGCCCGTGACGCGCATCACGTCCACGACATACGGGCGATTCAGATCAAACGTGTTCAACAGCATGATGCGCTGATAACGCGAGGCTTTGTTGGAGTAAGCGCGCTGGCCGTCAATCTCGGTGACGGCGAGCCCGCTGTTGCCGGGTTCGTAAAGTGTCAGGTCGCCGTTGCCGTAAGTGTTCGCGGAGGGGCTGCTCATGTCGGTGCGATCAATCGTCACGGCGTTGTAGGCGAGAATCTGTTCCGTGAACTGCCGGCCCGCCGTGCCGTTGTGATAGCGGACGTTGCCGAGGACTTCATTGCCGAACGCCCAGAGCGTGTAGGCCGTCGTGTCCGAGCGCATGTGGTTGTTGTCGCCGGAAAAATTCTGATTGAGTTGAACCGCCGTCGTGCTGCTCGAACCCGCGCCCATTGAAACCGTGCCGTAGGATGGCAGGAGCCACGAGAGGCCGTTGTTGCGCGCGGAGAAGTAGGTGTTGAACGGCGTGTCGCCGAACGAGGGGAGCTGTCCGTTGGGCAATGCCAGCTTGCTCCACTGCTGCTGACCGTAGGTGAGGATGTTGACATAAATGCCCGCGCGGTTGCTGATGGCCTGCAATTGTGCCGTGTCCGCCGGGCGCGTGAGAAAATAATCGCGCGTGTTTTCCGCGCCGTTCTGGTTTTCGTTGAGGTAGCCGATCGAGTAGCCCATGCCTTCGCTCAGCGCGCCGTCGCGATGGATTTTTTCGCGGACAGTGATGCCGAGGTATTGGTCCATCCACACGATGTAATCCGGCCGGTTCAACACGCGCGCCACGAGCGCGAGCACGGTGAACGGGCCGGAGAGATTGCTATCCGTGGCGACGTCCGGCGGGACGTGATAGACAATGAAGTCGCCCTCGTCGCAAAAGAGATTCGTCTTGATGTAGCCGCGCACGTCGAAGCCGAGTTCTGTCGAATAGCTGGCGAGCGCGGGGCTGTCGTAGATCGCGTCGAAGGCGAGCAGTTCGTCATCGGCCCATTCGTGTGCGAGGCCGTTGTGATCGCTGGCGCGCTGGAGGTCGGAGCCGAGAATGTAGGACGGACCGGTGTTGATGAACGACGCACTGTTCTTGGCGGTGACGGTGTAATTGGGCATGAAGCGCGCCCAATCGAGCAGCGCGGCGGCGATGCGTCGGGCGTAGGTCTGATTGCGGGTGGCGTGCGTCGCGCCGCTGAGCATGTAGGCGGGCGCGAGCTTGTTGAGATCGCTGCGGAGCTGGTTGCGTTGATTGTGCGCAATGAGATTGAACGGGAGCGATTTCCCGGTGGAACTGCCGGCGCGAAGGTAATAGAGCGCGTTCACGGTGTTGCCGTTCATCACGGTGACGGCTTGGGTCAGCACGGTGTAAGTGCCGTTCGGAAAGACCGTGCCGCTGGGCGTGCTGGTGATTTGATTGGGACTGGAGAAACTCCATGACCAACCGGTGTCGCCCGGCACCACTGCCGGACAAAAACCATAGTCATCATTTCGCGGTCCGAGGCGCGGAACAAAACTGTTCGTGTATTGGTCCTCCGTCCATGAACTCAAGATCGTGCTCGCGCCACTGCCGCTGCCGGAGATGGTGAGGATGGGATGCGGCGGTTCGGCCTGGGCGGACAACCGGGAGTTCCCGCCCAACCAGCAACACGCGGCAAGGCAGCACACCAGCCAGCCGGCGCGGCGGCGAACGACGATGGGACTCATCCTGACCATTGTCGCCAGCGCGCGCGCGCGCCGCCATTGGACGTTTGTTCAGGCGGAATCCCGCTCCAGCTGTTCACGGTATTGGGAGGCGGTAAAAACGCTGCGGAGTGGCCGGGTCAACCGTGTTGGTGCAGTTGAAATTCCCGCAGCCGAATGAATTGGTGGTGAGGAGGGAAGCGAGCATGGGATTGCATGCTCTGGTTGGATTGGACGGATTGGAATTGCGGCTCTGCTGAAGTCAGTTGTTGGTTATCAACTGGGGGATTGTGAGTCGGTCGCAAGATGCGGGCAGCAGAACGTTTGTCCAGCGGGCAAAAATAATTCGCCGGGCAGACCCAACTGCCCGGCGAACCACCCTTACCCAATCTTGTCCGATTACGGCAACTGGATCCGAATGAAGTAGAACCGCTGCGGGTCGTTCGGATCCACGGGGATGCCGGTCTCACTGAAGTCGCCGACACCATCGAAGTAATTGGTGCGGATCGCCGTCCAGGCGCTCGTCGGCAACACGATGTTGGTCGAGGACAACAGCTGATACTGTGAGTAGGCCGGTCCATTGGTGCCGTTCAGCGAGACATCAAAACCCGAGTAGGTGAAGCTGGCGACTTTCGGCTTCGGCACGGGGCCGGTGGCCACAACTTTCAGTGTGCCGGCGGTGACCAGGTCATTGGTGTTCCATTGCAGGCCGGCCCCCGGCGTGGCGGGATCGAGCGTGGTGAATTTTCCCGAATATGCCGGAGCGTCAAAGAGTTTGAAGCTGTCACCCGCACCGTAAGGAATGTTCAAAGCCGACAGGACCAACCGGCCTCCGTAGGCGATGCTGACCGAACTGCGCAGCACGTCGTTGGTGAAACCCGTCTTGTCAATCTCCATGACGTTGGTACCGAGCAGCGTCACCGTGTTGGTCACGGTGAGCGCGCCGACGGACGCGCCGGGGGAAACGGTGGTGGCGGCATTGGCGATGAGGATTCCGCGAACGGTACCGTTACCCGACAAGGTCTGACCCGCGCGCAGTGCCAGCGTGCCATCGGTCCGACCGCTCACGTCCAGTACCGCCCCGGCGCCGAGCACGATGTTCGGGCTGTTGGTCAACGCGGTGTTGCCAAGCAGCGCCAGTGTCCCGGCGGCCACGGTCGTATCGCCGGTGTAAGCGTTGGTGCCGCTCAAGGTCAAGGTTCTCAACCCGGCCATGGTGAGGGAACTGGCCGCCTGTTCAGTAATGTTGCTCAGAATAAAGTCCGCCCCGACCTGGCCGACCGCGCCGAAGGTTTGCGACTTGGGCGAGAACGTGACGTCGCCGCCAGTCAACGTGACACTCGAGAACTTTGCGACATGGATGTTGCCGGAGCCACGATAACCGATGAGTTCCTGTCCGCCGCCGATCTTCAAGTTGCCGAGCGTGGCGATCGCGCCCGCCGGCGCACCCGTGCCATCACTGAGCAGGTTCAAAACCACCGCCCCGCTGCCGGTCAGTTCAAAATCATTACCGATGTAGGTGTCGCCATTTCCCACCGTGTTGTTGTTGCGGATGTTGAATTCCAGATAGCCGCCCGAGCCAGGGCTGTTCACGGTATTGCCGCCATTGTAAGCGCCGCATGTGAGGATGAACTTGCCCGTGCCGACCGGACTGAACGGACCAGCGCCAGCGACTCGCATTTCACTCTTGGCGTTGTTATCCACGGTGATCGTTCCGCTGTAATCGCTGGCCGTCGTGCCGCGGAACCGGACGCCCTGATTGCCATCCGGGTTGGTGATATTGTCGGCATTTTTGATGAGGATGTTGCCGCTGCCGCGCAAGGTTCCATCCACCTGAATGTTCCGGCTGGTGGCCGCATTCTGTGGATCGGAGGATTGAATGGTCGAGCCATTCGGACCCAGCACGGTCAACTCGCTGGCCGTGGACATGGCGAAATCCGCGTTGGCCACGCCGAGCGTGGCGTTCGTCAGAGTGATGGAGTTGGTGTGCGCGGCGCCGACAACCAATGTGCCGGTCGCTTTCACCTTGAGCAAGCCCGCGCCTCCGGCGCTGGCGCCGGTCAGGCGCACGGTACCGGCTTCCACACTCAATCCGCCCGTGTGGCTGTTGGTGGTGCCGATCGTGAGCGTGCTGTCGCCCAGTTTCACAATGCCGGTGCCGCCTGCAATCTTGCCCGCGCCCGTGATGATGAAGTTGTTGCCTCCCGCAGTGGAGTTGTTCGTCATGGCGGCAGGCGACACCGTGACTCCGGCGGCGATGTCAATCGCGACTTGCAGTCCGGCGGTGTCGTCGAAGAGCACGCTGTCGCTTTGGAAGAACGCGTCGCTCGCGCTGGTGCCGAGGTTGAACCAGTTGGTGGTGGTGGCAATATCCCATGCGCTGCTGGAGACCGAATCCCATCGGAGATTTCCGGGACCGCCGCTGACAATGAGATTCACCTGGCCCAACGTCGAGGTATCAAGCGTGAGGCCATAGCGCGAAGCGCCACCGGCGATGGTGACGGTGGAATTAAAACTGCCGATCAAACTGCCAGTGTAGTTGATGAGGCGGTAAGTCCCGGCCTGGAGAGCGGCCCCCAGCAAGTTGATGACAATCGAGTTGTTATTGGCCGTCACATTTCCCGCTACCTGGATGAGGTCGTTGACTCCGCTGCCAATGGTGGTCGTCGTGTTCAGCTCAAAGCTGAGAGTCGCATCCGTGTTCAAAGTGAGATTGCCCGAACCGAAGGTGCCGGCGCTTGTGCCCGGGGCTAAAGTGCCGCCGACAATGACCGGCCCGGTGTTCGTGCCCGTGCCGCCGAGGGTGGTGTTGGTCAATGTCGTCAACGTGCCGCCGCCGGTGAGATTGTTGTTCACGATCAGCGTGCCGTTGGAGACCGTGGTGTTGCCGGAATACGTGTCGTCCCCGCCCGAAAGCACGAGTGTGTTGCCACCGGTTTTGATCAGGTTGCCGCCCGCTCCGCCGGTGATGGTATTGCTCAGGGTCAGCGAGGTGCCGCCCGCGTTGAAGATGCAATCGCCGTTCAGTGTCATCGGACCGATCACGGTGTTTGCGCCGCTGGCGTTGTTGACCGTGTTGTTGGTGCCGGTGCCGTTCAGCGTGATGACCTTGTCGAGTCGGTTGGTAATCGCAAACAATTGCAGAGTCGCCCCGGCTCGCACGGTGAGATTGCTCAAGCGGTTGCCCGCCGACGTGGTGTTGCCTTCGAAACTGAGCAGTCCGGCGGTGACGTCAATGTCGCCCAAGGCTCCATCCACGGTAGCGCTGACAAGGTAAACGCCGTTCGTCCCCACTTTGGTCAAACTGTGTGGCTGGCCGCCGGTGCTGAGGCCCGCCGTGGCAGGGTCACCCGTGGTGCCGCCAGCCGAGCGCAAATCCCAACGACCCGTCCCGCCGAACCGGGTGTTCCCGGTCATCGTCACGAAAGCCACGTTGGGTTGCGAGAACGCCGCGTTGCCGCTGCTGTTGATGATCGCGCCGTTGCCGCCCACGCCATCGCCCGAAACACTCAACGGTTCCAATCCGATATTGATGGTGTTGACTCCAAAATCGAGCGTGGCCCCGCTGGCGATGGTCGTGATGCCATTGGTGCGTCCGAGCGCACTGTTGTTGGCCGGTTTCAGCGTGCCCTGCGCCACGGTCACCGCGCCGGTGAAAGTGTTGGCCGCGCTTAACGTCAGCACGCCCGCGCCATTCTTGGTCAAATTGCCCGAGGCGTTGCCGGAGATGATGTTCGCCACGGCAATGTCATCGCTGCGGTTGAAGGTCAACCCGGCATCCATGGTGATCGCCGCGCCGCCGAGATTGCCGCTGGTGCCGCCGTTGCCGACCTGGAGCGTGCCGCCGCTGACTGTCGTACTGCCGATGAAGTCGTTCACGCCAGTGTTGTTGAGAACCACCGTGCCGGAGCCTTGCTTCGTCAAGCCGGTCAAGCCAGTGATCTTGCCGCTCCCGGTGAGCGTATAGCTGACGGAACTGTTGTTGAAGGTGACGCTGCCCGGCGAAACATCCACGGCCACATTCACGGCCGTCGTTCCACCGACCGTGTCGTCGAACGTGACGAAGTCGCCGTCAAAAAAGTTCGTGGAAGTTGTTCCCACCCTCCAATTCTTGGTCGCCAGAATGTTCCAATTCCCGTTCGTCGTTCCCAACCAAGTCAGCGCCTGCGCCACCGGTCCGGCGGTGATGGTGAGGTCCACGGACGAATTCGCGGAATTGTTGACCAGCGAGCCGGTGAAACTTCCTGGCAATCCCGTCAACGTAAAATTGTAACCCGCGCCACCGATGACACCTTGATATTTGATCAGGCGGAATGTCACGGGATACGAAATGATGCTCGGCATCTGACCAATGTCTATGGTGTTGGCGCCGTCGGTAGTGAGGGTGGTGACTACCACGTTCGTGACTCCAGCGGTCGGGTTTAGCTGCAACGTCGCATTGGTCAGGTTGAGATTGTCGGTCGGAATGGCAGTGGTGCCGACCCGGCCATTACCGGTGATGTAGAGTCGGCCGCCCGCATCAATCGCGACCGTGTTGGTGCTGAGGGTGAGGGTGGTTTTGACAATGTCCCCCGTGCAATCCACCAACCCGCCGGAGATATTCAAAGTGCCGGTGGCATTGGCGCCCACTCCGGGCGAGGTCACATTCGCCATCGAGATGCTTCCCACCGTGAGTGTCCCGCTGGCCCCAACCGTGAGGGTGCCCCGGGCGCCCGCCGTCGGAGAGTTGCCGTTGCAAACCGCCATGTTGATCGTGGTGACATCAACCGTGCCTTGATCAAATTGGAAAACGCCCGAACCAATCAATCCAGCTTCTGTCCCGGCCCGGTTCTGAGCTCCCACTGTCAAGGTGCCGAACTTCATGTCCACGGGGTGGCCGTTGAGGGCAAGCGTGCCGGTGGTCGTGCCGCCCGTGCTGGAGCCTGCATTGCGATTTCCCAAAGTCATATTGCACCGGTCCGCATCCGTTCCGCCGGTGCCGCGCAAGCGCAGGCCGCCCGAGGCGTCCGTGAATTGAGCTGTGGCGCTGGTGCGATTGGCCCCGATGTTGAACGTGTTCGCATTGATATTGTTGGTGCCGGGTCCAAAACGCAGCGCCACGCCGTTGCCGCTGCTGCTGGACGAACCGGTGTTCAAGCTGATCGTGGCCGCCGTGATGAAATTGCTTCCCGCCGCCAGATTCAAGGTGGCGATGCTCCGATTGACCGCGCCGATGCCGAGGGTGCCGCCGCTGGCACTGTAATAGAAATTCGTCAGCGCGGAGAGGTTCAGAATCGTGCCGCTGTTCAACCCGCCCGCGCTTCCGCCGTTGCCGACGTTGAAGGCCGTGCCGTTGGCGATCAAGGTGCCGCCGCCGACCATGGCGGCCGAGGTGACGAGCAGCGGCGAGCCGGTGCCGGTGGCCCCACCCACCGTCACAGTTCCGCTCACGGTCAAGCTGACGCCCGATGGTATCTGTGTCACATGCCAGCTCCCACTCGTGCTGTTCGTATAACTCAACGCCGTCACGTTGGTGCTGGTGCCCACGGTATTGTTCACCGTCACCGCGTCGCCAACCGTGGCGGTGACACCGAAGATCGGCGAATCGCTCGCGCCGGGAACGCCGCTGGGATTCCAATTCGCCGCCGTGGCCCAAAGCACGTCCGCACCGCTGGCGCCGGTCCATTCAAAGGACGCGGCTGGAGCCAGAGGAACGACGAGCAGGCTAAGAATACCGAGGGTGAGTGTTCGAAGGTGATGGAGGAAGGTTTTCATGTTCGCTCAAAAATGGGTTGGGCGGTTGCGCCGTGAGTTGAATCAAGGTTCGACCGAACTGTAGCGCGAGTCGCGCGCGCATACGATTGAACGTTCGTTCTAGCCATGAACCCGCCGGGTTGGGGAAATCCCGGCGTATTGGTGGTGTGAAAAAAAATTCGCCAGACAGCCCTGCTGTCTGGCGAACAACCCACTTACCCAACCGAATTCTGCCACCGTTTACGGCATGCGGATCGCGAAGAACCGCTGCGGTGTGGCCGCGTCAATCGTAACCTGAACCGAGAAGTTTCCGTTGCCATCAAACTGGCCGGAGCCCAGAACGGTCCAACTCGACAACGGCGTATTCACGACCGTTGAAGTGACGACTTGATACGTGCCGTTGGTGACACCGTTGCCCCCGCTGATGATCAGGTTGCCGCCCGAAGGCGTGGCGCTGGTGATCGCGGGCGCGCCCGGCGAGCCGACGACCGAAATGGTGCCGCTCGTTCCCAACTGGCTCGTGTTCCACGACTGGCCGGCACCAAGGCCGGGCAGTTGCAGTGTGCCGAAGGAGGAGAGATAGCTCGAACCGTTGAACAGCTTGAAGCTCATCCCGTTCGTGAGCAGACCGCCGAGGTTGGTCACGGAGAGTGTTCCGCCGTAGGTGATGCTGCCGCTGATCGAGCGCAACAAATCGTTGGTGTTCGCCGTCACGCTGATTTCCATGAACGTCGTGCCGCCAAGCGAGATGTTGTTCGTCGCCGTGAGCACACCTACGGAAGCGCCCGGCGCCACGGTGCCGCCCGCGTTGACGGTGATGGTGCTGCCGCAATTGCCGTTGCCCATGAGCGTGCCGCCGGAATTCACGATCACCGGACTCGCCGTGAGGCTGCCACTGACCAGCAGCGTTCCGTTGTTCACGGTGGAGTTACCAGTGTAGGTGTTGGCGGCCGCGAGCGTGAGCGTGCCGGCGCCGGTTTTGTTCAAGCCGCCGTCGGGCGTGACGCCGAGCGTGCTGTCGTGTTGCAGCGGTTCGACAAAGGTGATGTTGAATCCGGCGGTGTCCACGACCGCGCCGCCCGACTTCACTATGGCGGTGACGGGAATGATCGGCGCGACGGTGCTTCCTTGAAGGAACGTGGTTGAACTGGCCTTGGCCTTTAGGGTGCCTCCGTTGAAGTTCAACGTGGCTGTCGGCAGGATGCCGGTGGTTGGCGGACCGGCCTGGGAATTCGCCGTGGCGGTGCCGACGCGCGTGCAGGCCAGCGTGCCGCCATCGAGATTCACTGTGCCAATGGAGCCGCCCGTGTTACCGGCGGCGTCGCGGGAAACATCCAGCACGCTGCAATTGATCAGCGCGGAGCCAGCGACGTTGACGACGCCCGTGCCGCGACTGGCAACAAATAGCGTGCCGCTGCCGGCGGTACCGCCGACGTTCATCGTGCCGCCCGCGACCGTCACGGTGGAGGCCGAAGAGTTCGCGCCGTTGGCACCTTGGAACTGGCTCGCGATAGTGAACGTACCGCCGTACTGATTGACCACTCCAATACCGTTTCCGCCGGCACCGGTATTCACGCGCGCCGTGGTGGTGAAGGTGCCGTTGCTGATATTGAGTGTGCCGATCAGCCCGGCCACCGCGCCGATTTGATTGTCCTGCGGCACGCCCTGAATTGTCTGGCTGGTGAACACGGGCGCGCTCGAAGCGGAGCCGAAGGTGAACGTGCCGTTGTTGATGGCGAACGCCCACGGCGCGCTGATCGCCGTGGATGAGGCGTTGTCCATCAGCGTCCAGGCCGCGCTGTTGCTGTTGAGCAGCAGGAGGTTGGTTTCCACTCCCGTCAGCGCGCCAATCAGATTCGTGAGAATGCCGGTGCCGCCCAAGGTCAGGGTCGTCGCCGTGGCCGTGTTGGTGAGACCGCCGCCGATGATCAATGTTCCGGTAACTCCGTTGAGCGTCCGATTGCCGCCAAAGTCCAGGCCCAGTTGCACTTTTTGCGTGCTGGTCGAGTTGTTGACGACGTTGCCGCCGAGCGCGATGGGGTTGCCGTTCAGTGTGAACGCGCCCGCGCCGGTGTTAAATACGAGGTCGCCGTAAGCCGTGTCCGCCGCGCTGTCATTCGAGTTGTTGAGCCGTGTACTGCCGGCGAAGTAAAGCGTATCACCGGGTTGGATGGTCACGCCGTTCCAGTTCGCCGGAGAAGACCAGAGGCTGTCCGTGGAACTGCCGCCGTTCCAGATCGGCGGACCACCGCTGGCGGTAAGATTGACCTGACCCGGAGTCGTCGTGTCCACCGTGAACGTGTAGCCCAGCACACTCTGCGCGGTCATCGGCGCATTCTCGATGAGTGTGCCGGTGTAATTGAAGAGCCGGTAGGGCACGCCCGTTTGCAACAGGCCGGTGGGGTTGATGATGATGGTGTTGCCGTTGACCACAAGGTCGCCGGTGACTAGGACGAGGTCGTTCACGCCGCTGCCGATGGTCGTGGCGTTGCCCAATTCAAACGCCGGGGCGGCGCCGCCTTCGAGCACCAGACCCGCCAGCGTCAACGTACCGGCGGCATTCGTTCCGCCCGGCAGCAGATAGCCGCTGATGTCGGAGAACCCGGTGTTGGTGCCGGTGCCGGCCAGGGTGGTGAAGGCCGAATTGTTCGTGATGCCGCCGCTGTGCATGCCGTTCAAAGTCAGTGTGCCGGCGCTCAACACGGTACCGGCGTGCGAGGCGTTGGCGCTGGCCGCGAGAGCGAGCGTCCCGCCACCGCTCCCCGTGAGCAAACCGCCGCTCAACGTGCCTTCCAACGTCAGCGTGGTGCCGGAGTCGAGCGTGAAAAGACAATCATTCGTCATCACGATCGGACCCGCCACGAAGTCGGACCCCGAATCATTGCGAATGCTGGCGGTGGCGCCGTCGCTGCCGAGGAAGATTTGCTTGTTCAGGTGATTGGTCATGGCGAAAAACTTGAGTTGAGCCCCCGGCCAGACCGTAAGATTGCTTTGGGAATTGCCGAGGCTGGTCATGGCCGCCTCCAAGTTTAGAATTCCACCCTGAACCTCCACGTCACCCAGTGCCGCATCCACAGTAGCGCCCGCGATCCCGATCGGATTGGCTCCCACCTTGGTGAGTTTGTACGGCTGACCGCCGGTGAGCAGGCTGGATTGAGTCGGATTGCCCGTCGTGGCCGAGCGCAAATCCCACCGGCCCGAACCGCCGAAAACGGTGTCACCGGTCATGGTCACATAGGCAACTGTGGGAAAGATATCCGCGCCGTTGTTGACCAGCGCGCCATTGCCGCCGACGCCCGAGCCGGACACGGTCACGGGTTCCAGACCGATGTTGCGCGCGTTGAAGTCGAGCGTCGCGCCGCTGGCCACGGTCGTGCCGCCGTTGGTCGCGCCGAGCGCGGTGGCGTTGCCGACCACCAGGGTGCCGGAGTTGACGAAGGTGTTGCCGGTGTAAGTGCTCGCCCCGCCCAAGGTGAGAGAGCCGGAGCTGAC
>SCTL01000570.1 GCA_004297495.1 Verrucomicrobiota bacterium | reverse complement strand
GGCAAGGAAATCAACGACGCCCGCGCCGAAGCCAGCAAAACGCTCGCCGAGGCCAGCACCGAAGCCCAGCGCCGCATCAACACCGCCGAGGTCGCGAGCACGGAACTCGTGAAATCGCTTTCCGCTGACGTCGAGCGTTTCCAAAAGTTGCGTCCGTCGTTCGAGCGCAATCCGAATTTGTTCCGCGAGCAGGCGCTCGTTTCTGCGATGGGCAGTGTGCTGACGAACGTGCAATACAAGGCCATGCTGCCCGCGCCACTCGATGGCAAAGCCACGGAATTGCGGCTACTGTTGAATCCGGCCTCGGCGGAAGCCAAGCCGCAGAAATGAATGGTGAGATAAAAATGAAAACTGCCCTCACACCAACTTAACGAACGAACAATTTGATCGGTCCGCCAACCATGACTCAGCATCTTTCGTCACCAAAGAACGGAACATCAGATTCACCCGTTGATGTAGTCGCGGCTGGATGGGGTTTCATTGCCTGGGGGGGTATTTATAGTCTAGCAGTGTTGCTCCCCACCATCGCCATGAGAGGAGACATCAAGCCGCTATTCCTGTGGTTCTGCATTGCCAGCATCGGCTCTGGAATTGCGATGTCTCTGGTGGGGATTGGACTGAGAAAGCGATGGAGATACAGTTTGCTCGCTGCTGTGCCTGTGTGTTTCTTCGGGGTACTTCAGTTTCCGATTGGCACAGCTATCTTCGCGTGGGCGCTTCGAGCATTGTGGAAGATGCGGATTTCTTTTTACCCATTCGATAGAGATGTCACGAGAGCCTAACTTGTCACTCACCGATTTAACAATTTAACGATTCAACGACGCCCGTTATGCAAGTCACATCGCTTTTGAGCCATGAAGAGCACGACCACTCGCACGGTCCCGAGTGCGGTTGCGGCCACGACCACGAGCACGCGCCCGTGCGGCTGTGGCAAACGCTTGTCGGCGTCGTCTTCGTCATCAACGCCTTTCTCGTGGACTGGCTCTTCGAGTCCGCCGGCACCGTCGCCAACGGCAGCGCCATGATTGGTGCGATCATTCTCGGCACACCCATCGTTCTCATCGCGATTAAGGATTTGAAGATTGGCCGCCTCAGCATCAACGAACTCGTCGCCATCGCCGTGCTCGCGGCGTTCGCGTCCGGCGAATACAAGACCGCCGGCGTGGTCGCGTTCTTCATGCTCATGGGCGAGATCATCGAGACGCGCACGGCGGAAGGCGCGCGGGCTTCGATTGAATCGTTGATCAAACTCACGCCCACGAAAGCGCGGCGCATCAAGACCGACAAGTCTGAGGAAGAAGTTCCGGCCAGCGAACTCGCCATCGGCGACGTGATTCGCATCCGTCCCGGCGACAACGTGGCGGCGGACGGTGTGATTCTGAGCGGCCAAGGTTCGTTCAATCAGGCCACGATCACCGGCGAGTCTTTGCCCGTGGATAAGAAACCCGGCGACGAAGTTTTCGCCGGCACGCAAAATCTCACGGGAGTTCTGGAGATCAAAGTCAGCCGCGCGGGCACGGACACGACGCTGGGCCGCGTGCGCGAACTCATCCTCGCCGCCGAGAAGACCAAGCTCCCGATCATGAAGATCGTGGACCAATACATGAGTTTCTACACGCCGCTCGTGCTCGTCATCGGCGCGCTGGTGTGGGCGTTCACGCGCGATCTCGACCGCGTCATCGCCGTGCTCGTAGTCGCGTGCCCATGCGCGTTCATTCTCGCCACGCCCACGGCGATGGTCGCCGCGCTCTCCGCCGCCGCGCGCCTCGGCATTCTCATCAAGAACGTCGCCGACATCGAAGCCGCCGCGAAGATCAACGCGTTCGTGTTCGACAAAACCGGCACGCTCACCACCGGCGAACTTGCTGTGAGTCGCCTCGCGCCGATTGGCGATGTGAAGCCCGCTGAACTTCTGCGCATCGCCGCGTCCGCTGAAAAATATTCCAATCACCCGACAGCGAAAGCGCTGGCGCAAATCGCGGGCGAAGCCGGCGTGCCGCTCGTCGAGCCGAAAGATTTTACCGAGACCGCCGGGCGCGGCGTGAAAGCGGACGTGGGCGGCGCTAAAGTTTTGGTGGGCCGCGCGCAATGGCTCAAGGACAACGGCGTGGACAGCGGCTTTGAAAAGTCCGTGGACCTGAACGAGACGGAGGGCTGGAGTTTGATTTTTGTCGCGCGCGACGGGAAGTGCATCGGCTGGGTCGGCTTGCAGGACCAGACGCGCGCCGAGGCGAAGGAATCGCTCGCGGAATTGAAGGAAGCCGGTGTGCGCCGCATCGCGATGATTTCCGGCGATCGCCAGCCTGTCGCCACGCGCGTCGCGGCGGAGATCG
>SCTL01000053.1 GCA_004297495.1 Verrucomicrobiota bacterium | reverse complement strand
CTCGCCACCGGCCTGGTAAGCATCACAGTTTCGCCCGTCAACGATGCGCCCATCGCCTTCAGCCTGAGCCTCACCAACGCCGAGGACGCTGCGCTGCCGATCACGCTCACCAGCTTTGATGTGGATGGTCCGGTCACGAATGTCACCGTGCTGAGTTCGCCCACCAACGGCACGTTGACCGGCACTGCGCCGAACGTGGTTTATCAACCGGCCACGAACTACAACGGTCCGGACAGTTTCACCTTCACGGTCAATGACGGTTCGCTCACCTCCGCCGTCGCCACTGTCAGCATCACCGTCACGCCGGTCAACGACGCGCCAATTGCGGGTGATCAATCCATCACCACGCCGGAAGACACCGCGACAAATCTTTTCCTCGCCGCGACAGATGTGGACAGCACCAATCTCGCGTTCGCTGTTTTGTCGCCACCGACCAACGGTGTGATCACCGGCTTCGACACGAACACTGGCGCGTTCACCTACACGCCCCACATGGACTACAACGGCCCGGACTTCCTGAGTTTCACCGTCAGCGATGGCTCGTTGCTCGCCACCGGCCTGGTAAGCATCACAGTTTCGCCCGTCAACGATGCGCCCGTCGCCTTCAGCCTGAGCCTCACCAACGCCGAGGACACCGCGCTTCCGATCACGCTCACCAGCTTTGATGTGGATGGTCCGGTCACGAATTTTACCGTGCTGACTTCACCCACCAACGGCACGTTGACCGGCACGGCGCCGAACTTGGTTTATCAACCGGCCACGAACTACAACGGTCTGGACAGTTTCACCTTCATGGTCAATGACGGCGCGCTCACTTCCGCCGTCGCCGCTGTCACCATCACCGTCACGCCGGTCAACGACGCGCCCATCGCCAACGCTGATTTCGTGACCACGGCGGAGGACACGCCAGTCACGTTCAATCCGCTGCTCAACGACACGGAGGTTGAAGGCGACACGCTGACGATCATCGGTGCGATTGCGACCAACGGCACGGTCGTTATTCTCGACGCAACCAATCTGTTCTTCACGCCCACGACGAATTTCACCGGCCTCGCCTCGATCGTTTACACCAACAGCGACGGGCACGGCGGCAGCGCCTTCACCACGGTCACGGTCACAGTCACGCCGGTAAACGATCCGCCGGTAGCGAACGATGATTCCGTCACGACATCCGAGGACACGCCGGTCATTTTAAATCCGTTGCTCAATGACACCGACGCGGACGGCGATGCGCTGACCATCATTGGGGCGATCGCCACCAACGGCACCGTCGTCATCGTGGACCAAACCAATCTTGTCTTCACGCCGGACACGAACTTCAACGGCATCGCTTCCATCAACTACACCAACGCTGACGGTCATGGCGGCACGGCGTTCGCGACCGTCACGGTGACGGTCACGCCGGTCAACGATCCGCCGATCGCGAATGACGATTCCATTTCCACGCCGGAAGATACGCCGGTGACGTTCAATCCGTTGCTCAACGACGCGGACACGGATGGCGACGCCTTGACGATTCTGGGCGCATCGGCAACCAACGGGACCGTCGCCATCCTCAATCAAACCAATCTCCTGTTCACGCCGGCCACCAATTTCAACGGCACCGCCTCGATCATCTACACCAACAACGACGGCCACGGTGGCTCCGCCGTCGCGAGGGTCACCGTCACCGTCACGCCCGTGAACGACGCCCCCATCGCGCGGGACGATTCCGTCGTCATGCAACACAACACGCCCGTCACGATCCATCCGTTGCTCAACGATTCCGACGTGGACGGCGACGCCCTGACGCTCGTGGCCGCGGTAACCACCAGCGGCACGGTTGCCATCCTCGATCAAACCAATCTCGTCTTCGCTCCGGAAGTGAACTTCTCCGGATTGGTGTTCATCACCTATACGAACAGTGACGGGAACGGAGGCACGGCATTCGCGACCATCACGGTGCTCGTGAACGACCCGCCTGTGGCCGTGGACGATTCCGTTTCCACCGCTGAAGACGCACCCGTGACGTTCAATCCATTGATCAATGATTCCGACGTGGACGGTGACACCTTGACGATCATCAGCGCGACAGCAACCAACGGCACCGTCGCCATTCTCAATCAAACCAATCTTCTGTTCACGCCCGCCACCAATTTCAATGGCGTCACCTCGATTATCTACCGGAACCACGACGGCCACGGCGAGACCGCCGTCGCGACTGTCACCGTTACCGTCACGCCCGTGAACGACGCGCCCATCGCGCGGGACGACACCGCCGCCACGCGCCGCAACACGCCGGTCACGATCCGTCCGCTGCTCAACGACTCCGACGTGGACGGCGACGCCCTGACGCTCCTGACCGCGACGGCCACCAATGGCGCGGTCGCCATTCTCGATCAAACGAATCTCGTCTTCACGCCGGACACGAACTTCTCCGGTCTCGCGTTCATCACCTACACGAACAGTGACGGAAACGGCGGCACGGCTTTCGCGACCATCACCGTGCTCGTGAACGATCCGCCCGTCGCCACGGACGACTCCGTCTCCACCGCTGAAGACACGCCGCTCACGTTCAACCCGCTGCTCAACGACTCGGACGCCGATGGCGACGCCTTGACGATTCTCGGCGCAACGGCGACCAACGGTACGGTTACCATTCTCAATCAAACCAATCTCCTGTTCACCCCCGCCACCAATTTCAACGGCACCGCCTCGATCATTTACACCAACAGCGACGGTTACGGCGAAACGGCGTTCGCCACCGTCACCATCACCGTCACGCCGGCCAGCGACCCGCCGGTGGCTATGCCCGACGCAGCCGACACCTGCGTGAATGTCTCGTTGGTGCTGCCGTGCGCGGTATTGCTGGCGAACGACCGCGATCCCGACACGGGCGGCGTCCTCACCGTCACCAACGTTAGCCCCGTGAGTTCGGGCGGCGGCAGCGTGAGCCTGGCGGATGGGAGCGTTAGCTATGTTCCGTTCACCAACTTCACGGGACTCGACAGCTTCACCTACACCGTGAGGAACGTCGCGGGCGACCAGGCGACGGGCACGGTGGTCGTGAAGGTTTGGCCGACGCTGAACATTCTGACCATCGCGGCCCAGACCAATGGCAACATGTTGATCCGCTTCTGCGGCTTGCACGGAACCAATTACGAAATGGAAGCCTCCACCAATTTTGCGGGCTGGAACAATCTCGGCCCGCTGACCGAAGGCGTGCCGGGCGTCTTTCAATTTGAAGACACGAACACGGCGGGTTTGGACAAACGCTTTTACCGGGTGCTGTCGCCGTAACGTCACCGTGCCGTCGCCGGATTGGCGAAAGCTCGGGGACAAAATGCGGCGTCAACTGCGGAACATCTTTGGATTTGAGAGGAAGGCTTCCTCTCGCGGTGAAACAAAAGGCTAACGGGTCGCGAACCAGCAATACACGCGAACCCTAGGAAAGGGCAATGGTGATTTATGTTGATTGATCAGAAGGAAACGCACGAGGTTGTGCGAAGAATTGTGGTGAAGGTGACGGCGGATCGCGCCCTGCACGACGACCTGACGCAGGAAGCGATCATCCACTTGTGGCTGCGCGAACAGCAGTGCCCCGGGCAGACGGAGAGTTGGTATTTCCAGAGCTGCCGGTACTTCTTGCTGAATTACCTCCGCTCGGGTCGCAGCGTGGATTCGACCCGCCGGCACAAATCCATCCGCCCGCTCGCCGAAGCCTTCGAGCATCCCGATGCCTCGGATGACGCCTCGGTTTCCGGCCGGTCAGTCCCGGGGCTGGTGAGCGCGCGGGAGACCACCGATTTGTTGACCCGCTGGCTGACGCCGGGCGAACGTCAGATCCTCGGGCTGCTCGAACAAGGTTTTTCAGTCCGCGAAATTGCCGCCAAGCTTGACATCTCCCACACGTCGGTCATCAGATACCGTAAACGAATCGCCACCCTCGCCGCCAAGCTGGGGATTGATCCTGTTGTATGAAGATCATTACGTTTCAGCGAAATCATTTCTGCCGTCGCATCCGATTTGCTCGCGTCGCGCTGCTCACCATCGCCATGACGACGTTGTCCGCCGGTTTGACTGCGGCTCGCGCGGCGGGAACGGGCCCGACCCTTCAATTGCTTTCTGAATTTCCCGCTTCGAGCTCGGGTCCGAACGAGCCCTACGGCCGGCTGGTGCAAGGCACCAACGGCGATTTTTACGGCACCACTAAAAGCGGCGGCGTTTCCGGCAAAGGCACGGTGTTCAAAGTCACCTCCGACGGCAATTGGACGACGCTGTTTTCCTTTAGCGGCACCAATGGCGCGGCCCCGTATTACGGTGGCCTGCTGCGCGCCAGTGATGGAAATTTCTACGGCAACACCTACTCTGGCGGCACGAATGGCTACGGCACGATTTTCAAAATCACGCACGCCGGAGTGTTCAGCAATCTCTTCCTGTTTCGGAACACCAATGGCAACTCCCCGCGCGGCTGGCTCGCGCAGGGCAGCGACGGCAATCTTTATGGCACGACCTACGGCGGCGGCAGCAACAGTCTCGGGACGGTTTTCAAAATGACCACCGCCGGCGCGCTGACCACGCTGGTCTCCTTCAACGGCACGAATGGCAGCAACCCTTCCGCCGGCCTGGTCAGCGGCGGCGATGGCAATTTCTACGGCACCAGTCTCAGCGGCGGCAGCAACGACCTCGGCACCGTCTTCCGCATCACCACCAACGGGGCGTTGACCACGCTGGCCGTGTTCACGGGCACGAGCGGTTCTTTCCCGGGCGAATCCCCGCTCGGCGGACTGGTGCGTGGCAGCGATGGCTTGCTTTACGGTACCACGGAATACGGCGGCACGAGTGACGACGGCACCATCTTCCGCATCACGACCAACGGCGTTTTCACCAGCCTCTTCAGCTTCAGCCACACCAACGGTTTCGATCCGGAAGCCGGCTTGGTGGAAGGACTGGACGGCAGATTCTACGGCACGACCTACGATTACCCGGGCGGGCTTGCGACGAACCAGAACGGCACCGTCTTCGCCATCACGCCAGGCGGCGCGTTCGAGATGGTGTACGCTTTTGATTACACCAACGGGCCGAACCCCAGCGCGGACCTGACGCTGGGCCGGGACGGAAATCTTTACGGCAGCACGGTCATCGGCGGCAGTGCCGGTTATGGCGCGATCTTCCGCCTCGTCACTCCGCCGCTCATCACGCAATTGATCAAATCCAACGGCAACGTGACGCTCAACTGGACCTCCTTCACCAACGGCATCTACCAGGTCGAATACAAATCCACGATTAACGCCACCAGTTGGACGCCTCTCGCGCCCACCGTGACCGCCACCAACAACTCGGCGGCGAAAACCGACACGCCCGCGGGCTCCCAACGTTTCTATCGCGTCACGTTGCTGCCTTGAAGCGGTCGCTTTGCTCGCGTGCGCATGAGTGCTAGTTTGTGACGTTTCCATGAAGCCGTTCCGTGTTTCGTTGCTCGTGTGTTGCTGCCTTGGCGGAGTCCGTTGCGCCCAATCCTCACCCAGCATCGCGCGCGATTGGGACGAACAAATTCTCTCGGCCATCCGCGTGGACACGCCGCATCCGCCCGTTCACGCGCGCAATCTCTTCAGTCTCTCCGTCTGCCTCTACGACGTTTGGGCGGCGTACGACAACGTGGCAGTCGGCTACATCTATCACGCGAAACACTCCGCGACGAACGTCGCCGCCGCGCGGCGCGAGGCCATCAGCTACGCGGCGTGGCGGATGTTGAAGGAGCGTTACGCCTACTCGCGCAGCGCCAGCAACACGCTCGCCGCGCTCGATGCGCATCTGACGGCGCTCGGTTACGACACCAACAACACTTCACTCGACACGTCCACGCCCGCCGGTGTCGGCAACTCCGTCTATGAGGCCGTCTCCGCGTGGTTCATCAACGACGGCGCGCTGCAATTGCGCAGCTACGTGGACTATCCCCCGAATCTGGGCGGCTACAACCCGACGAATGCGCCGATGGCCACCGGCACGAACGGCGTCGGCCCCGGCCTCTACGACGTGAATCGCTGGCAACCGCTCTCCATCACGAACGCCGTGGATCAAAACGGTTTTCCGCAAGGGCCGATCCAGAAATTTCTCGGCTCGCAATGGCTCGGCGTGCGTCCGTTTGCGCCGGCGCGGACGAATTCGGCGCGACCGTGGATTGATCCGGGCCCGCCGCCGCAACTCGGCGGCGCGAGTGACGCCGACTTTCGCAGCAATGTCGTCGAGGTGATCCGCCGCAGCAGCGAACTGACGCCGGACGACGGCGCGACCATTGATCTTTCTCCCGGCACATTCGGAAACAACACGCTCGGCGCGAACGACGGCGCCGGTCACACGAACAATCCCGCGACCGGTTTGCCGTACGCGGCGAACGTCGTAAAGCGCGGCGACTTCGTGCGCGTGCTGGCGGAGTTTTGGGCGGACGGGCCGAACTCAGAAACGCCGCCGGGCCATTGGAACGTGCTGGCGAACGGCGTGGCGGACAACACGAACTTCGTCAAACGCATCGGCGGCACGGGCCCGGTGGTGGACGATCTGGAGTGGGACGTGAAAACTTATTTCGCCCTCAACGCCGCCGTCCACGACGCCGCGTGCGCCGCGTGGTCGCTGAAGCGCTACTACGACGGCTGGCGGCCCATCAGTGCGATTCGTTTCATGGGCGGGCTGGGCCAGTCGAGCGATTCAAGCGCGCCGTCATTTCATCCGAACGGCTTGCCGCTTATCACCAATCTCATCGAACTCGTTACCACGAACTCCGTGAACTCCGGTCGGCACGCCGGACTCACGCCCGGCAAAGTCGCCATCAATACCTGGCCCGGTCAACCGGCTGATTCCATCACGCAATACAGCGGCGTGCACTGGATTCACGCCGACAACTGGCTTCCATATCAGAAAGCGAACTTCGTCACGCCGGCCTTTCCCGGCTACATCTCCGGCCACAGCACGTTCAGTCGTTCGGCGGCGGAAGTTTTGACGGCCATCACCGGCTCGCCATTTTTTCCTGGCGGCATCGCGACCTACACCGCCGTCTCGAACACTTCGCTGGCGTTTGAAAAAGGTCCGAGCCAGACGGTGCAGTTGCAATGGGCGACGTACTTCGACGCCGCGGATCAAGCCGGCCTCTCGCGCATCTGGGGCGGCATCCATCCGCCGGCGGATGATTTTGCCGGACGCCGCGCCGGCGCGCAGTGCGGGCAAAATGTCTGGGCGCTGGCGCGAAAATATTTTGACGGCTCGGTGGCAGGCACGCCGTTGCTGCTGACGTTGCAACGTCTGAATCCCACCGGCTGCGAAGTGGGACACGATACGTTGCGCGGGTTCTACTACAAGCTGCAATTCTCCGCGAGTCCGGGCCAGTCGTTCGTGGACGACCCGGCGGGGTTCGTCCGCGCGCTCGACACGGCGATGGTTCACACCGACACCGAGGCGCAGTCAGCCAGATTTTACCGCGTTATTTGCGCGCCGACACCGTGAGCCGTCGCCTGTTTGCATGAAAACCATTTTGCAAAGTTGCTTGAAGAAAACTCGAACGCGGTCGCCCCGGCATTGCGCGCTTGCCAGTGTCGTTTCGTTGTGCGATGAACTGCGCTCACACCATCGGATCATGAAATTGCCGCTCAGTATTTTCGCCGCCGGGATCGGCCTGATCGCCACGACGCTTTCGTCTCGCGCGCAACCCGGCGCGGTGGACACGAATTTCAACGCGTCGTTGAATTCTGGCGCGCAGGCGTATGCCGTGGCCGTGCAAACGAACGGGCAGATTCTCATCGGTGGCTTGTTTAGGTCCGTCGGCGGCGTGACCCGGACGAACGTCGCGCGGCTCAATCCGAACGGAAGTCTGGACGCGTCGTTCAACGGTGGGACGGTGGCGGACTATGCCGGGAGTTACGTGAGCGCGATTGAAGTGCAGCCCGACGGGAAGATTTTGCTCGGCGGCTCATTTGCCTCCAGCACGTTCGCAACGCCGTATAATATTGCACGACTTAACACTAACGGAACGCCGGACGCCGGCTTCGACGTCAACTTGTATGTTGATAACGCGGTGAACGTGGTGCGGGTGTTGACTAATGGCCAGATCGTGATCGGCGGCGCGTTCGTGTACGTTGATGGTTTGCTACGTCGCAGTGTGGCGCGGTTGAATGCCAACGGCACCCTGGACTCGTCCTTCGATGCCTGCGTCGCCGCGAGTTCCGGCGCGGGGGCAACCGGGCTGTCGGTGTTGAGCAACGGACAACTGCTGGTGAGCGGCACTTTTAGTTTCAGCACCGGCACTTCCCGGGACGGCGTCGCGCGATTGAATTCCAACGGAGATCTCGACAACACTTATGCTGCACCGCTGGATGTTGACCTGACCGGCTCCGCGTATTCCCTCATTTGCCGGAGCAATGGCACGGCGCTCCTGGGCGGTTCTTTTGGCGCGTTCCACGGCACTCCGGGTCGCGGTCTCGTGCAAGTGACGACCAATGGCATTCCCGATTCGGGCTTCACGGTCGGGTCGGGGATCAATGCCGGCGGGACTAACTTCGCCATGTTGCTGCAACCGGATGGGAAAGTGATCATCGGCGGCGATTTCACGAATTACAACGGCGTCGCGCGTTCCCGGGTTGCGCGAATCAATTCCGACGGCAGCTTGGACCCGCTGTTCAGCGCCGGCTCCGGCGCGAATGATGCCGTCAGCGCCTTTGCCCTCCAGAGTGATGGCAAAATTCTGGTGGCGGGAAAATTCAGCTCGGTCAACGGCGTGTCCCGCATCGGCATCGTCCGTTTGAAAGGCGATCCGAAGTCACACCTGGATTCACCGACGCGACTTGGCGGCGGACAATTTCAATTCAAGTTCCATGGCGACGATCAAATTCCGTACGCGATCCAGGCGTCGTCCAATTTGTTGAACTGGGATGCGATCACCAACTTCACCTCCGGCACCAATGCCGTGACGATTCTGGATACGAACGCGCCCTCCATTTCGCGGCGATTCTACCGCGCGGCCTATCCGCCGTGAATTAAAAGCGCCAGGTGAAGCCGCCGCGAATCCGATAGTCGGGGACGGTTTGCAGGCCGTTGTTGGCGATGTGCAGCGGGATTTCCACGCCGGCGTTGGCGCTGAAATGCTCGCCCGCCGTCAGCGTCAGGATGGGACCGAAATACCACACGGTCATTCCCGTCTGGTCGAAAGTCTGGCCGAGGATTTTGTCGCGCGCGCTGGTTTCGTAAAAGGTGTTGGCCTGAAGGCTCAAGGAGTAAGAGTCATTTAGCAGCAGGTAAGCCGCCGGCCCGCCGGAGACAATGATCAAATCCCCAAATTCGTAACCGCGCGCCTCGGTGCGCAGGTAGTATTGAATCTGGTTGTTGAGGAAGAAACGTTTCCAGCGAAAGGTGGATGTCAGTCCAAACACGCCGTCGAAGGAACCGGACCCGAGCGAGAGTTCGTGCTGATGAACTCCCCCAATGGTTACATGCTGGAGACCGGGCTCGGGGAAGCGATCCTGGTGCTGCCGCACGGCGTCCACCTCCGCATCCAGCCGCGCGGTGTCGCCAGTGGGTAATTTGACGCCGGCAAGCAGGTTGATGTTGATGGCGCGCTTCATCTCCACCTTCTGGTACAGACTCAGCCGCCCAATCAGCGCCACGTCGCCGAAACCAGTCAGCGAACCACTTTCGTCAATCAAGCTTTCCCGCGGGATGGATTCCGTCCGGCGAAAGTCTCGATGGATCAGCGGCGCGTTCAGGCTCAGGCCGAGGCGGCTGGAAAAATTGTAGCTCGGGACGAGATGCGTGTAGGAACTGTTCACGTACGCCCGTGTGAAAAAAGTCGGGCCGATGAAAACCCGCCCGTTGAGCTGCTCGGTGTTGGCTGAGACGAACTGTTCCGCGACCGTGAAAAGCCAGCCGCTGCCGGCGTCATCCCGTGCACTGGTGGCGCTGTAAACGGCGCACAGTTCGCACGCCGGCACAGGAAGGTTCAGAGCGGCTACCATCAGCAGGCCGATTACCCAATGTCCGCGGAGTCTTCCTGGGTTTGTCATTGTCAGTTAGTCGTTACTTGCAGTCGGCCGAATTGGGTGCGTTCGTCCGAGTATCCAGGATGTGATACGGAACGCCAAAGAATAATTGAACCGCGTGTGCATGTTCGACCAGTTGGTCGTCGAACAGCGATCGCGCACTGGGGGTAGTAAGTGCGGCCCGCTTCGCCGTCGGGATGGATTTGCACCTGATTCGAGCCGAAGGTTTCGATCAATCGGATTCGCGGCTGATCGGAACGGGCCCGCCCAAGCCCTCGGAAAAACGCGAAGATGAAACCGTGGATGCGAGTCGCACTGCCGCTCTTGATTCGTACTCGGACTGCCGGTTGGGGCGCGGTGGAAGGGCGCGAAGACTTGTTTGCCTCTCGCTCGGGCTTAGGTGTCGTTCCCGCCGACATGCGGGCTTTTTACCTTGGCACAATCTCGGAAGTCAATTCCCCTCCAGCGAACTTTAACCAATAGTTTCCGATTTCTAATTTTCATCGTTCCACTTGCCGTGTCCAAACACTTGTAACCATGTCGAGCATTATTGCAACCAATTGATCAACAACCAGAGGACGCGTGCGCACGAGGGCGGGGTTGAGTGCGAGAATCAGAACGGGAAGCGGGCGGAGTTTGTTCCG
>SCTL01000569.1 GCA_004297495.1 Verrucomicrobiota bacterium | reverse complement strand
GTTGATGCGGTCAAGCTCGATGTCCGCGAGCGCCGTGGTCGGGCCGGCGATGACGAGGAGGTTGCAGTCGTCCGGGACTGCGTTCGTGCCGAGCAGGGAAAGTTTCGCGGGCTGGATGTAATTCTGCACGAGCAACCCGCCGAATTTCGAGTAGCCCATTTCGTCGTCATCGTCGGTGATGCTCTGCTCGCCGTGACCTTCGAGGAAGTAAGCCTTCATCGGCTTGGCGCTCGTGACGGCCAGCAGCATGGAGGTGAACATCATCTCGCCGCGGAACGCCACGGCTTTGCGCGTGAACTCCATTTCGTTCACGTTGGTGGTGCGCTCGGTCTGGTAATCCACCAGCAGGCTGCCGTTTTGCACGTTGCGCCGGCCTTCGCTATCGAAGATGACAAAATTTTTCTCGCTCTTGTCCGCTGCGCTCGGCAACTGATAATCGTTCTTCACCTTCACCGCCCGGGCGGCGTCGCGCAGATAATCCACCGTCGTCACCTTGAGGCGCGGGTTCACGCGGCTGTAATCATCGAGCAAGGTGCGCACGGTGGAATAAAAATTGTCGTCCTTGTCATAGTAGAGCGTGATCTTGACATCGTTGGTGACGGACTTGAGCAGACTGAGCGTGCGCGGGGAGAGGTCAATTTGCGCCGCAGAACTGAGATAGCGTCGCTCAAAAAATTTTCCAGCGAGATGATTGACCATCACCACGACCACGAGGACGACGAGCGTGCGCACGACCACGTCGAAGCCGATGCCCCATTTGCGGCCGAGCGAGAAGCTGGGTTTTTCTTTTGCCATGTTATTTCCAGCGCCGGCTTTCGACGGCCCGCAACGTGAGGAACAAAAACAGAAACGTCAGGCTCAGATAAAACACGATGGGTCGCGTGTCGAGCACGCCGCGCGTGAAGTCGTGCATCTGGTCCGGCAACGCGAAGCTGGCGAGCAACTGCGCCTGCCACGGCGCGAGACCGGGCAGCCGGTCCGGCAGGAAGCTCAACAGAAAGATGCTGAAACCCGCCGCCAGACTGATCATCGCGGCGACCATTTGCGTGCGCGTGAGCGCCGAGGCAAGACAACCGAGCGAAATAAACACGCCGCCCAGCAAAAGAATTCCGAGATAGGTTGTGCCGAGCGTGCCCCAGTCGAGTCCCGTCGGGCCGCCGGAGAAACGTTGCACGACCCACAGGCACAGCGGCAACGGCAGCCACATGAGCAGATAAAAAAATTGCGCGGCGGTGAACTTGGCGAGCACGACTTGAAACTCGGTGACCGGCGTAGTCATCAGCGTCTCGAACGTGCCGGTGGCTTTTTCCTGCGCGAAGAGCCGCATGGTGATCACCGGCGTCGAGAGCAGCAGGATGATCCAGAAAAACGCCGTGAGGTAAAACGTCTCGGTGATCGGCATGGGCGTGGGTTTGTTGCCCTGATCGGCGATGAGCACCACGAAGCTGAAGCCCACGAGGAACGACGCAGCAGCGATGATCACGTAGCCGGTGATGGACATGAAATAAACGGCCAGTTCGCGGCGCGTGAGGGTGAGAAAGGCCTGCATCAGTGAAGTTCCTTTCCGGTTGCGAAAAGATTCAACATCGAACATCGAACATCGAACATCGAACATCCAATAGCGGCCAGGCGCGCGCCCGGTTCACTGGGTGTTGGATGTTGGATGTTGGATGTTGGATGTTCCACGCTTACTCCTCCTCGTTCGGTTTGGTGACTTGCAAGTAAATGTCCTCGAGCGAATGACGGCTGCGCGTGAGTTCGCGGACGAGCCAGCCGCGTTCCTTCGCGAGCAAAAAAATACGCGCGCGCAAATCTTCGCCGTTGCGCGGCGTCAGCGCGCAGCGATTGAATTCGCCCTCCGCCGCCGTCACGTTGAATTGTTCGACCTCGGGAATCTGCAACCAACATTCCTCCAGTTCCGCCACCGGCGCGGCGATCTCGGCGATGATCTGGCTGTTGCTCGCCATGATCTTCTGAAGATTTTCCGGCGAATCGGCGGCCAGGATGCGGCCCTCGTACATGATGAGCACGCGGCTGCACGTCATCTCGGCCTCGGGCAGAATGTGCGTCGAAACCAGCACCGTGTGGGATTGCGCGAGGCCCTTGATGAGCTGGCGCACGGAACGGATTTGATGCGGATCGAGACCGGCGGTCGGTTCATCGAGAATAATCAGGTCCGGCTCGTGCACGAGCGCGTCCGCGAGGCCCACCCGTTGCCGATAGCCTTTCGAGAGCTGGCCGATGATGCGCTTGTTCACGTCAGTGAGGCCGCATTGTTCCATGACGACGTCCACGCGCTCGCGCGAACGGCGGCGGGTGAGACCCTTGAGTCGCGCGCGGAATTTCAGGTATTCGCGCACGCGCATGTCGGGATAGAGCGGATTGTTTTCCGGCATGAAGCCGATGCGCCGGCGGACTTCGCGGGATTCGTTGAACACGTCGCATCCGCTCACGCGCACCGTGCCGGCGGAGGCGGGCAGGAAGCAGGCGAGGATGCGCATGGTCGTGCTCTTGCCCGCGCCGTTCGGGCCGAGCAGGCCGACGATCTCGCCGCGCTGGACCGTGAACGAAATGTCCGACACCGCCGTGTGACCGGCGTAACGCTTGGTCAAATTGACCACTTCAATCATGGCGTTGTCGTTCATTGTCGGGGCGCAGTCTAGTCGAGCGGCGGCGAATCCGGCGAACAAAAATTCCTCAGCGCAACTTAAGTTCCACCGCGCCTTGCTGGAAGCCGGCGAAGCGGCCGTTCGCATATTGGGGCAGCGCCAGGCCGAGTTGCACCGCGTCGCCTTTCGGCCGGGCGAGGACGGCTTGCGCGACGCTCGCGATGTCGCTGGCGACGTGGCCATCAATTTGCGTGAGCAGAAGACCGCCTTTCAGTTTCGCCGCGTCGGCGGGACTGTCTTTCTCAACCGACTTGATGAGCAGCGCCTCGGCAGTGCTAATGCCGAAACTGGCGGCGGTTTCGGCGGTGAGCGAGCCGAGGGTCAGGCCGAGCCGCTGGCGAATCAAATCATCAAAAGGCATCATTTGCACTTTCACCGTGCGCGTTTTGCCGCCGTCCCGCATTTGCAGTTCGACGAGGTTGCCCGGGCTGGTGACGATGTGTTGAAAACATTCGACCAACCGTCCCGGCGTCTTGCCGTTTACCTGCACGATTTCCTCGCCCACGCGCAAACCGGCCTTGTCCGCCGGGCTGCCGGGCTGGACTTCAATGACGTTTAACGGATACGGGCCGGCTTTGATCTTGGCGCCGAACCAGAGCGAATCGGTCCACTCGGGCGTGAAGAAACTGGAGAGCGAGGCGGCGACCTGTTTTACCGGAATCGCGAAGGCGACGCCGATGCCTTGAGACTCGCGATACGTGCGCGCGTTGATACCGATCATTTCGCCGCGCAGGTTGATGAGCGGTCCGCCGCTGTTGCCAGGATTAATGGCGGCGTCAATCTGCAACCAATCGTTCACCCAGAGTTGTTCGTTGCCCGATTCCGCGCGCCGGTTTTTCGAGCTAAGAATGCCGTGCGCCACGGAAACCCCCAACCCATACGGATTGCCGAGAGCGATAACTGTTTCACCCAGCAGCAAATCATCA
>SCTL01000568.1 GCA_004297495.1 Verrucomicrobiota bacterium | reverse complement strand
TTCCCGCCGCAAGGCGTCCTCGGATCGCTCCGCCCATTTCGTCTTGCCGCCGGGAATGCCCCACAGGTTGGACCATTTATGCGTTCGAATCATCAACACCTGCCCCACGTCGTTGAAAATCAACCCGCCCACCGTCACGACGGGAACGCGGCTGGCCTCCGTCCCGGTCGAATCCAGTTCCATGCCCTGCCGCTCCAGCAACTCGCGCAATTCACCGAGGTGTTCGCAAATCACATCCGGCTGCGCGGCGCGCAATTGATCCAGCGTGTTATAGCCCGTCAACACCGCGCACGACCGCACCCCGCCGTGCCGCGCCGTTTCGATGTCATGCTGCATGTCCCCGATGAACAAAGTTTCATCCGCGTTCAGGCCGTTGTCGCCGAGGATTTCGTGAATTTTTTTCCGCTTGTCCCAAACGCCGATGTAAGGCTTGTCCAGGAAGGGAGCAAAACCCGTGATCCGTGTTTGCACTTCAAAATGGTCCGGCGCTACTGTGCTCAACAGAAACGTGCGCAGTTTCTTCCCGCGACAGAAATTCAGAAACTCCCGCGCGTGCGGCAGTTCACACACGGAATCCTGCACCTGCCGAAAGCGACCGTGAAACCATTCCTCAAGCTGGGGCAGGGGAATGTGCGGCGTGTGTTTGTCGTAGAAAATGGTGAACGGCAGGCAGAACTCGGCGCGAAATTCCTCCAGGCTCATCGCCGGACGCTTCGCCTGTTCGAGAACGTGATTCGTGGCCCGCCAGACTGCCGGCAAGTCATCCACCAAAGTTCCCGACCAGTCAAAGATGATGTTTCGTATCACCGGCGAATCTTAGTGAATTGGCGAAGTTGAGCAACCCGCCATCGTGAACTGCCGACTGCGCCCGCCCGCTCGGCGTTTACTTGGATGAACGCCGCTTTACTTTTAGCTGCGCGAGCGAGTGGGCCAGTGACGCGTTCACGGCGGCGACTTCCTCGTCATCGAGATGCTCGGCGAGGCGGGCTTCCGCGCGCTTGCGGGCTTCTTCGGCTTTGGCTTCATCAATGTTCTCAGCCTTGATCGCCATGTCGGTCAAGATGGAAACGCTTTCGCCGGTGATCTCCACGAAACCATCGCCGACCGCGAGGAAAGACTCCTGCCCGCCCTTGCGCACGGCGACTTCGCCAGCGGCAAGCTGCGTCAGGAGCGGGACGTGCATCGGAAAGATGCCCATCTCGCCCTCGACGCCGGGGAGCGTGACCATGTCCACGTCCTCGGAGTAAACCTTGGCGTCCGGTGTGACGATTTCGAGTTTCAGCGTGGCCATTTGTTTCTGTGGTTCAACCGTTCAAAGACTTACTTGTCCTTGATCTCGTCAATCCCGCCCTTCATGTAGAAATTCACTTCGTTCACGTCGTCGTGTTTGCCTTCGAGGATTTCTTTGAAGCCTCGCACGGTTTCCGCCACCGGGACCTGCTTGCCTTCGATGCCGGTGAAGACCTGTGCCACTGTGAACGGCTGGCTCAAGAAGCGTTGAATCTTCCGCGCACGCAACACGGTGAGCTTGTCGTCGGGCGAAAGTTCATCCATGCCCAGGATCGCGATGATGTCCTGCAAATCCTTGTAGCGTTGCAAAATCTTCTGCACGCCACGCGCTACATCGTAATGTTCCTGACCGACGACGTCGGCGGACAGCGCGCGGGAACTCGAAGCCAGCGGATCAACAGCGGGATAAATGCCGAGTTCTGCGATGGAACGTTCCAGCACGATGGTCGCGTCCAAGTGCGCGAACGTTGTTGCGGGCGCGGGGTCGGTCAAGTCGTCGGCAGGCACGTAAACGGCCTGGAAGCTCGTGATCGAACCTTTCTTGGTCGAAGTGATCCGTTCCTGAAGGTCGCCCATTTCGGCGGCGAGCGTCGGTTGGTAACCGACGGCGCTCGGCGTGCGGCCCAGCAGCGCGGACACTTCCGAGCCGGCTTGCGAGAAACGGAAAATGTTGTCCACGAACAGGAGCACGTCCTGATTCTTTTCGTCGCGGAAATATTCCGTCACAGCGAGCGCGGACAGCGCCACGCGGAGACGCGCGCCGGGCGGTTCGTTCATCTGGCCGTAAACAAGACCGATACGAGAGCCGGGCTCGATGACCGGCAGACCATTTTCGCCGAGCGCCGGATGGCCTTTGGCGTCCTTCTTCACCTTGATGACGCCGGCCTCGATCATTTCGTTGTATAGATCGTTGCCCTCGCGCGTGCGTTCACCGACGCCCGCGAACATCGAGACGCCGCCGTGCAGCTTCGCGATGTTGTTGATGAGTTCCATGATGACGACGGTCTTGCCGACGCCCGCGCCGCCGAACGCGCCGACTTTGCCGCCCTTCAAGAACGGGCAGATGAGATCAATGACCTTGATGCCGGTGGTGAGAATCTGCGGCGACGTGGATTGATCCACGAGCGGCGGCGCGGCGCGATGGATGGGCAGGAACTTGTCCGCCTTCACCGGGCCTTGTTCGTCCACGGCGTTACCAGTCACGTCGAACACACGGCCCATGACGGCTTCGCCCACGGGCATCGAGATCGGCGCGCCCATGTCGGTGATTTCCATCCCGCGCTTGAGACCTTCAGTGGCGCTCATGGCGACGGCGCGCACCCAGTTGTCGCCGAGATGCTGCTGCACTTCGAGAGTCAATTTAGTTTTGCCCGCCGCGCCGGGCGAGGTGAACTCGACCGTGAGCGCGTTGTAGATGGCCGGCAGCTTGTCCGCGAACTCGATGTCCACGACCGGGCCGATGATTTGAACGATTTTGCCTTTGTTCATAGAAATTATTTTTTAGCCGAGCGCCATCTGGGCGGTGGTGATCTCCAAAAGTTCCTTCGTGATGTTCGCCTGCCGCAGCTTGTTGTATTCGAGCGTGAGGTCTTTGATGAGCTGCTTCGCGTTGTCGGTCGCGTTCTTCATCGCCACCATGCGCGAGCTTTGCTCGGACGCCTTCGCTTCAAGCAGAATCTGGTAAATCTGAAAATTCAACGCGTGCGGCAGCAGTGCGCCGAGCACCTGATCCGCACCCGGCTCAAATTGAAATTCAAGCCCGGACGTTTCCAACGCCGGCGCGTTTCCGTGCGGCACGCCCGCCTGCACGCCCTTCAATTCGCCGATCGGCAGCAGCGGCTGCGACTCCGGCTTCTGCACCAGCGTGCTGATGAAATTGGTGTAGAGCACCTCGACGCTGTCCACTTCGCCCTTGGTGAAAAGTTCCTGCACGAACTTGGAGATCGCGCGGGCTTCCGCGAACAGCGGCGCGTCCTTGTAGGTGAACTCCGCCGCGAGATTGCGTTTATTGCGCGCGACGAACTGCGCGCCCTTCTTGCCCGCGCAGACGAAGATGGTCGTGTCCTTGTCAAATTTCAACGCTTCGCGCGTCAGGTTCGAGTTGAGCGCGCCGCACAAACCTTTGTCCGTGCTGACGAGCACCACGCAATGTTTCCCGCCCTCGCGCTTCGCCATCAGCGGATGCGTGAAATCAACTGCATCAGCCGCAACGTTTGCCAGCACACTGTTCATCAACGTCGCGTAAGGCCGGCCCGCCAGCGCGGCGAGCTGCGCCTTGCGCATCTTCGACGACGCGACCATCTGCATGGCCTTCGTGATCTGCGCCGTGTTCTTTACCGACTTGATGCGTCGGCGGATGTCGCGTGTGCTGGGCATGACTTAACGGTAGGTCTGCTTGAATTCGGTGATCGCGGCCTTCAACTCGGCGGCGAGCGCGTCGTTGATCGCCTTCTCGGTGCGGATCTTGGTGAGCAGGTCGGCCTTCCGCGTGTTCAGGAAGTCCGTCATCTTGGTCTGGCAATCCTTCACCTTCTCGACCGCGACGTCGTCAAAGAAATTATTCTGCACCGCCCAGAGGACGGCGGCCTGCAACTCGACCGGAATCGGATTGAATTGCGGCTGCTTGAAGATTTCCACCACGCGCTTGCCGCGCTCAAGGATGCCCTGCGTCTTCGCGTCGAGGTCCGAACCGAACTGCGCGAACGCCGCCAGTTCGCGGAACTGCGCGAGGTCGCCTTTGATACGACCGGCGACCTGTTTCATCGCCTTGATCTGCGCCGCCGAACCGACGCGGCTCACGGAGAGACCGACGGATACGGCGGGACGAACACCTTGATAGAACAAATCGGTTTCGAGATAAATCTGTCCGTCCGTGATCGAGATCACATTCGTCGGGATGTAAGCCGAGACGTCGCCCGCTTGCGTCTCGATGATGGGGAGCGCGGTGAGTGAGCCGTTACCATATTTTTCGCCGACGCGCGCGGAACGTTCGAGCAAACGGCTGTGAAGATAAAACACGTCGCCCGGATAGGCCTCGCGACCGGACGGGCGCTTCAACACGAGGGAAACCTGGCGATACGCGACGGCTTGCTTCGAGAGATCGTCGTAAATGATGAGCGCATCCATGCCGTTATCCATGAACCATTCGCCCATCGCCGCGCCGGAGAACGGAGCGAGATATTGATTCGCGGCAGAGTCGGAAGCGGCGGCGACCACGACAATCGTGTCTTCGAGCGCGCCGGCTTTTTCCAGTTCCGCGATGACCCGCGCCACGTTCGACTGCTTCTGGCCGATGGCCACATAGATATTGAAGACCGGGCGGAAGCTTTTGTCGCCGGACGCGCGACCGACTTTGTTCATGCGCGCCTGGTTGATCATCGTGTCCACGCCGATGGTCGTCTTGCCCGTCGAACGGTCGCCGATGATGAGTTCGCGCTGGCCGCGGCCAATCGGAATCATCGCGTCAATGGCCATGATGCCGGTCTGCACCGGCTGGCTCACGGATTTGCGCTTGATGATACCGGGCGCGATTTTTTCCACGGGGTAAAACGCGTCCTGCTTGATCGGCCCTTTGCCGTCCACCGGACGACCGAGACAATCCACCACGCGACCGAGCAGGCCCTTGCCCACCGGCACGGAGAGCAACTTGCCCGTGGTCTTGACCTCCGAGCCTTCATGCACGCCGAGGTAATCGCCGAGGATGATCGCGCCGACTTCGGTTTCTTCGAGGTTGAGCGCGAGGCCGATGACGCCGTTGCCGAAGTCCAACATCTCGTTCGCCATCGCGTCGGTGAGACCTTCGATCTTCGCGACGCCGTCGGAACATTCGCGGACGATGCCGACATTCTGCCGATTCACCTGCGTCTTCACGCCGGCGATCTGTGCTTCGATTTCTTGGAGGAGATTGCTCATATCAAATTTTTGTTACCGTTCTTCTCTGCAAAAATTAAAAACTGGATTCCAACTCGGCCAGCCGCGCCTTGACACTGCCGTCGAACACGTCGCTGCCCACCTTCACGCGCAGGCCGCCGATCAACTCCTTGTTGACCGCGAACGTCACGTTCAAGCCCTGCCCGTAGCGCGCCGTCAGATTCGCCTTCACCGAAGCCGCGAGCGAATCGCTCAATTGCGCCGCGCTCTCGATGCGCGCCGAGCGGCGTTCGATGTCCAGCTTCACGAGCCGTTGGAAGTGCGAGAGAATGCCGACGTAACCGCGCGGCTTCTGCGCGATCACCGCGCCGACCGTCTGGCGCACGCGGGCTTCGTCCAACACACCTCTGACCTTGCAGGTGTTGAGCAACGCCTTGCCGTCGCGCCGGGCTTGTTTGCTGATCTTCATTAGTTGCTGGCCAACTGCTTCGTCGTGTCCTCGGCGAGGCGGTTCTGTTGCTCCGCCGTCAAAATGTTTCCAGTCACCTTCGCGCTCGTGGCGACGACGAGGCGTCCGACTTCCTTGCGCAATTCCGCCTTCATGCGGACGAGCTCCGCTTCACTGGCCTGCCTGGCTTTGGCGATGATGTCCCCGGCGGCGGCGATGGCTTTCTGCGATTCCGTCTCCAAAACTTTCGCGGCAGAAGCGCGGGCTTCCTCGATCATCTTGTTCCCCTGCGCGCCGGCTTGCGTAAGAATTTCCTGCGCCTTGGCCTGCGCGCTGGCGAGCTCGGCCTTGATCTTCTCGGCGTTCTTCAGGCTCTCGGCGATCTTCTCTCGGCGCTCTTCAAGCACTTTAAGGATCGGCTTGTAAGCAAAGCGGTGCAGCAGGAATGCGATGACGCAAAAGCTGATGACCTGCGAAAAGAACAGTTGCTTCTGAAAACCGAACTGCTCGCCGGTGTTCTTGGCGAGTTCCATCAGGTCGCCCGCCGCAAAAAAGATTTGATGTTGCATAGCTGTCTAAAAATCGGTTGGAAGCGCGAGGCCTTGCGACCTCGCGCCTCGCAATTTTACTTCGCCAGGAAGATCGCGAAGAACACGATACCTTCGGCGAACGCCGTGCTCAGGATCGCCTGCACGAGAATCTTCGTGGCCGCGCCGGGATTGCGCCCGACCGCTTCCGAAGCCTTCATGCCGATGAATCCGACGCCCAGGGCCGCGCCCAAACAGGCGAGACCGATGTGAATGTTACCCGTCATGTTATTACCTTTCGTTTTTCCCGCCGCCTCCCGCGATTGAACACGGTCAAAGCGACGAAATTGTTTAATGATGCGCGTGCTCGTGACCTTCTTCGTGCGTGCAAATCAGCAGCGTGAACACCGCCGTCAGCAGCATGAACACCAGCGCCTGAACCACACCGACCAACAGTTCCATCGCGTAAAACGGCAGCGCGAGCAGCCAGCCGAACGCCGGCCCGCCCATCGTTGCCATCGCTTCCAACATATTTTCGCCGGCGAAAATGTTTCCGTAGAGACGGAAGCTGAGTGAAACCGGACGGAAAAGAATTGAGACCACTTCGAGCACACCGACCACAATGAACACCACGACCATCAACGCCTTCAACGCGCCAGTCGTATCGCCCTTCGGACCAAACAGGTGAAGGATAAATCCGCCCGGGCCGTTTGCCTGCAATGCCCAGACTGTCCAGCAAACGAAGAACACGATGGCCATCGCCAGCGTCATGTTCAGGTCCGCGTTCACGCCGCGCAGCAACGGACGTGTGATGTGATGCAAACTGCCGTCGGCGTCCGGGGTGCCGTAGCCGATGGTGCCGACGCCCGGGAACAGGCCGGCCCAGTTGGTGAACAGAATGAAAATGAAAATCGTGGCGAAGAACCAAAACGTTTTCTTCACGAGTTCGTGACCGATGATGCCTTCAAGAAAACTGTAGAGCCCTTCGACCAGCCACTCCCAAAAATTCTGCGCGCCGGACGGCACGGCTTGAATGTTCCGCGTTGCCACTTGCGCAAACACGATGATGCCGATGGCGACGAGCCAGGTCATGATCATCGAGTTGGTGACGCTGAACGGACCAACCTGGATGTGGGGAGCGGCGGCGGGCAGACCTTCGTGATGCTCGGCATGAGCGGCATGACCTTCGGCGGCCTGGGCCGCGTGTTCCGCTCCCGTGGCCACGGGTTCTTCGCCGAAGGCCGACGACAATTTTGCCGTCAACAACATCAGCAGCGCACCGACAGAAATGAGTTTGAGCAGTCGCATCAAGTTCCAAAATACTGCGAGGGCGAGGCCCTCAATTCACGAACCAGCTTTTCGCCGGAGAGCCGCAGAGATTACGCGGCGTGAAATTTTTCACAAGGAATTTTTTCTAACAGTTTGGTTCAGTGAATGAATTTCAATTGTCGTAATGCTGATGGTAAGGCGCGTGCGCTGCGTTTGGCGGGGATGCGCTACTTCGACGCTGCGGCGGCGGGCAACTCACTCGTCACGCGCGTGGGCGCATCATGCGACTCGATCTTCGCCAACAACAAAGCCACCGCCAATCCCGCGAGGAGGGCGAGGGAAAGTTTGACCCGGTCGTGCGAGTGAAACTGTAATTCCGGCAACAGGTCGCTGCACGCGATGCAAAGAAATGTCCCCGCGCAAAACGCCAGGGCGCAGCCGAGGAATGAGGCATTGGAATCGGCAAACTGGCTGGCTCCCAGAAAAAACAATCCCGCCCCCAGCGGCGTGGCGAGCGCGAAAAAAACGTTGAGCCAGTGTCGCGACGAGCGCGTCTTGCCACCCGCTGCCATCAACGTCGCCACGGCCATCGCATCGAAAGGTTTGTGCAAGATCACCGCGAGCGCCACGCCAAAACCCGTCCACCCGGTGCTGCCGCGCGTGCCGGCCGTAACCGCCGCGGCGAGGGCAAGACCGTCCAGCAGCGAGTGCAACGAAAGTCCCAGCGCCGTGCCGGCCCAGGAAAGTTGCGAGGCAGACCGTTCCGCCAGGGTGTGGGAGTGATCATGCGCGTGCGGTTCGGGATGGTCGTGACAGCAATCTTCGGGATCGCCCTCAGCCAGATCGTGATGGTGAAAATGAAAGAAGCGTTGCAGGAAAAACATGGCGAGGAATCCGGCCAGCGTCCACGCGACGGCACGGTGGACGGATTGCAATTGTTCCGTGGCGTGCGTCAGAAATTGTAACAGCGCAATGCCGAGCATCAGCCCCGCCACGAAACTGATGGCGGCCTGCAACCGCGTGTGCGTGAGCCGCACCAGCAACGGCAGCCAGCCGCCCGCGAGCGACGCAAGCAGCACGAGCGCGCAATAAACGATGAGCAGCCACACGGCAGAAGTCATGCGCCAGAGATATGGGAAAGCGTCGCCCGGCGCGAGCCGGAAAAATTCCAACCCACGAAAACCACAGCGGGCAAAGCGCAGCCGAAGCAGCGCAGAGTTCCACGTTTGCTGTTTCGCGAATTTCGGAACCCGCCGCCAGCGGCTTTGCATTCCTTAGCGGTTTGGAAGTCGGCGATACGGCAGCCTTGGAAACTCGCACGACGACTGCCGATCGGTGACGCGAAACTGCGCGGGATGGCAAAACCGTTTCGGATTGCGGCATGAACCGCGCGACAACCCGGAAGAAGTAGGAGGCGTTTTATCTGGAAGACAGCCTGGACGGTCATTTGTCACAGACGCGGATTCGCCTGGGAACCGAGTCAGGCTTCCCAATCTATCGGCTTACGCGTACACGGCTGAGATTGGATAAAGAGCCTTAATTCCGGGACTTTACGGAAGAAACTCGGTACAGCAAGGTATGTCCGAGACTTGCGTTATAGCCGATTTTGTTTAGGCTGGCCCGCGCGGTCGGCAACGTGCAATCAGTGAACCACGAAATGTAATCATTATGACCCGCACGTTGCCCGGTTCACGCCGCTCGTAGGAAGCAGGGACAGTTATGAAAATCAAAAGCAACAGCGCCACTGGCTTTACGCTCGTGGAAATCATGATCGTAGTGGCCATCATCGGACTCCTGGCTGCCATCGCGATCCCTAACTTCGTCAAAGCGCGCAAAAACGCTCAGACCAACGCTTGCATTAACAATCTTCGGCAGATTGACGCCGCCAAGCAACAATGGGGCTTGGAAACGGGTGCCGCCGCGGGCTCGACGCCGGGATCGGCGGACATCCAGCCGTTTTTGGGGCGAGGCAGCGCCGGTTCAGTTGCGGGCATCTATTGTCCGTTGTCCGGTCCCGGCGCGCCGCTGAAGGGATACACGCTGAACACGTTGAATCTGGCGCCGACATGTGACAACTGGGACGGGACCGATCATAACGCCAAACTTCAGTAATACGCTCACGCCGTCCTTCTCCCCTTTGAAGGGGTGAGGGCGGACGAAGGACGGGCGAGAGGATTCTCGTCGGGTAGCTGAAAATTAATTTGGCAACCGTCTTAGGCCAAGTCCAACATCCGCTGCAACTCCGCGTCCGTGTTGTAGAAATGCGGGGAGAGCCGGAGATAACGCTGGCCTTTCCGATCCTTCCGCAGTGACGTCACGATACTCGCGGCGAGCAATCTCTCGTGCAGCGCCCCGAGGTCCGTCTCCGGTTTGAAGAACGAAATGATTCCGCTCGCGTGTTCCGGTGGGGCGTCTGAGTGCAACACCGAATAACCCTTCGCCTGCAACGCCGGCACCAGCCACGCGCGTTTACGCAACAGTTCCGCCGCGATGTTTTCCACGCCCAGATCGAGCGCCAGTTTCACGCCCGCCATCAAACCGGCGAAGCCCAGCAAGTTCGCCGAGCCGGCCTCGAACTTCTTCGCGCCGCCGCGCCAGACGATTCCCTCCTGGGCCACGTAATCCGGACACCGCACGTTGTGCCAGCCGTAGAGCGGCGGGTTGATGAGCGGCTGCACCTCCTTGCGCACGTAAAGCACGCCCGCGCCGCACGGGCCGAGCAACCACTTGTGCGCGTCCGCCGCCAGCACGTCCACGTGCTCGACCGTGGTGGGAAACGCGCCGAGCGTTTGAATCGCGTCGAGACAGAAAAGAACTTTTCGCGCACGCAGAAATTTTCCAATCGCCGCGTGATCAATCCGGAAGCCGCTGAGGAAATGACACGAAGCCAGCGCCACCAGCCGGGTGTTTTCGTCCACCTGGCCGGTGACGTCGCGCGTGCGCAACAGGCCCAGCCCGCGCGTGTTCAGCAGGCGCACTTCCACGCCGCGTTCCGCCAGCGCCATCCACGGATAGACATTCGCGGGGAAATCATCGTGGTAGATCAGCACGTTGTCGCCGCGACGGAACTTCAATCCGCTGGCTACGAGACTCAAGCCGAGCGAAGTCGGTCCGACGAATGCCACTTCATCGTCCTGACAATTCAGCAACTGCGCGACGAGCTTGCGTCCGTCGGCCAGTCCGTCCGGAAACAGGAACGCCTCCTGATCGCCGGTGGTGGACTGGCGGGCGTACGCGGCCACTGCTTCCGCCACGCGCCGGGGCAGGGGACAATCGCCCGCGTGCGCGAGAAAAATCTTTTCGCGCGTGACCGGAAATTCGTGCTGGCGCAATTCTTCGTTGGCGAGGATTTCGGCAACCGTCATGCCGCAAGCTTAACTTTGCGCGCAATGGTGAGAAAGCTGGAATGTGGCGGCGCGGGCACGGTCAAGGGCGAAGACCGGCGACGGCGAATTCAATCGCGACGGACACGGATAGGCACGGCGGCAGGATCAAAGACCGACGGGAGCTTTGCAGCCTAACGACCCGAGCTCAGCGACCCAGCAGCCGCGAAGCGGTGCAGCGAGACTGTTGTTCCATCTGCGCACGGGATGCGACGATTGCAACCGCGGCCCGCCCACCGGGTTCGCTGCAGCGCAGGGTAGGCCACAAAATCGTCATACTCTTTTAATCATCTGCTTCTGCAAATCCTGCTTCCAATCACTCGCTCGCCTGATTCTGCGTCGGACGATAATGTGGCCAACAACCGTAACAATCAAACATGTGAGGCTGAGCCAACCAAGCAGACTGTATGTGCGAGCTGAAATGGAATCACGATATATGTCCCGCAACGCCGCACTCAGGCAGGCTATGCTAGCAATAAACTCCCAAACCGGTCCGCAGGTAACGCGAGTGCCCGCCCATCGCCATCTGAGGCGAGGGATAAAAACAGCCAAAGCGAACCACAAGCCCAGCACGAGGAAGATGGCGTTGCTCATAGTGGCCTAACGTAGAAAGCGGAGCCACCGCCGACTCGCGGCGTGAACCGCGACAGCGGAACTGACAGCGCCAACGGCGGTTGGCTCCGGCGACTTGTTAGGTGACACGTTTACAGATTAAGATAAACCGCCTCCGCCCAAAAAAATAGAATGATGCCGAGAGAATAGTGGTAGCGACTACGAGCGAGCAAACGATAAGGTTTGGCGGTAGTGCCTTAAATTGAAATCCGAAACTTCACGACGGTTGGACTTTTCCCGATTTGATGTCGCTAACGATTGAAACTTTTACCGCCGTTTCCGGTGAAACCACTGGCGGGATTTCCAACACGGCAACAAACCGCTCGCCCTTGTTGTCCGGTCCTTCGGGGTGCGACCATCCATAAGCGCGCTTGGCCTTTGGGTGTCCGCTTAGATCAAAGACTTCAACATCCCCTTGCCAGATGGTTTTGCCCTGAAAGATTTCGCGCACGGGCGCGGATTCGCGCCATGTCGCACCGCAGTTATGCAAATGCGAAATGGCAACTTGAAGCCTTGCTAGATAGTCTTGCTTATTCGCCACAGCGTTGAACCAGTTCGGCAACCGTCCAATGACTGCTTTCAATGCCTGCCGCCATTGCCGGAGTCATGCGGATTGCCTTGTGTGTTTTCACGAAATTGTAATACGCGAAGTTCAACGCAACCGCAGCTTCAAAGTTTTCAAACTTCCGGCTGAACGCATT
>SCTL01000567.1 GCA_004297495.1 Verrucomicrobiota bacterium | reverse complement strand
AGCGTTACCACGAGCGTTATCACTGGCCGCTCGGCGCGGCGATTCTCTTGTTGTTCGTCGAAATGCTGATGCCGGAGCGGAAGCGGGCCAAGACCAGAACATCCAACATCCAACATCCAACATCGAACGTCCAAGCAACGACGGCAGTCGCGCTTTTGATTTGCGTGATGGTGCCGAGAGTTGCGGCAGCTTCACCCGCGAAGGCGCTGAAAGATTTCAATCGGGGAAACTTCACCAACGCGTTGACGGAATATGAGCGCTTGCTCGCCGAGCAGACCAGACAACAAAAGCCCGAAGATCCGCGCCTGCAATTCAACGCCGGCGACGCGGCCTATCGCGCGACGAACTACGACGCGGCCATTCAGCATTTCTCCGCCGTGCTGGCGGCACAGGACATTCGATTGCAAGCGAAGGCGTATTACAATCTCGGCAACGTGCATTTCCGGCTCGGCGAAAAAGCGGATGACCTGGACAAGCTGCAAGAGGCGTGGGAGGAAGCCATCAAGCAATACGACCACGCCGTGGCGCTCGACAAAACGGACGAGGACGCGAAGTTCAATCTGGCGTTCGTGAAAAATGCCGTGGAGCAGATCAAGCAGTTCAAGGAAGCGATGCGCCGCGCGAAGAGCGAGGCGGACTCGGCGGTGCGGCGGCGCAGTTATCATCGCGCGGTCGAGATCATGGACGCGCTGATGCAGAACAAAATCGCGGCGAAACAATTTCAAGAGTTCACCAAAAAACTGAAGGACATAGATGCGATTGCGAATCCGCAACCGGCGACGAAATGAAAAACATCTTTCAACCACGGATGGACACAGATGGACACGGATTCGTGAGATTCGTGTCAAACGCCTTTGCCTTCGTGTCCGTCCGTGTTCCTCCGTGGTTAAGAAGAAGTTCGTTGGTCGGGTTCCTTCTGATTCTGCCGCTCGTGGTCGCGTCAGCCGCGAACGCGCAACTCGCGCCGGCGGAGGATTATTTTCACGACGGCGCGCTGAATTATCTCTCGAACAACATCCCGGCGGCGTTGCAAGTGGTGACGAACGGGCTCCAACAATTTCCCGACGACGAGAAGCTCAAGAAACTTTACGAGTTGCTGAAACAGCAGCAGCAGCAGAATCAACAGAACCAGCAACAAGACCAGAAGCAGGATCAGCAAAAGCAGGACGAGCAGAAAAAGAACGAACAGAAGCAGCAAGACCAGCAGCAGTCGAAGAACGATCAGCAAAAGCAGGACGAACAGAAACAATCGGAGCAGCCGAAATCCGGCGGAGACAAATCAAAAGGCCAGCCGGAGGATAAAAAGGATCGCGAATCGAAACAGGTGGAGGCGCACGCGATGACGCCGCAGGAAGCGAAGCAGTTGCTCGACGCGCAGAAGGGCGACGAGCAGGTTCTGGTTTTCCAACCGCAAGGCGAACCGAAGAACCGTGACAAGAAATTGAAAGATTGGTGACCGGTGCTTCCGAAGTTTTGCGCCACGGATGACGGTTGGCGAGACAAGGGCGCTTGACGACTTGCCCGGGCAACCCGAGCCTAGTGCGCGAATGATGCGACCTCGAAGCCTCCAATCCCCAAATCGCGCGCTGTCACGAAGCAGACCGCGCCTCTCCGGGTTGATTCGCTTTGGTGGTTTTCTGATTTTTGGTTTCAACCTTGTGTCCTCGGCTTGCGCGGATGTTGTCCTGCCGGGTCTCGTTACGAATCTGGTGTGCCGCTACGATTTCGAGCATCCGGTCACGACTAATGCAGCGCGCGAGACGGATCTGGGTTTTTCCAAGACGGATTTGAATCTCATCAACGGCGGCGCGGCCATGCGCGTGGCCGACGGCGCGTATCCCGGCAGCACCAATGCGTTGCAGACGCAGCAGATCAATTCCACCACCAGCGGCAACGACGATTGGAAAGCGGGCGTTTATCAGACGAACGGCGTCGCGTCGTTGAGCGCGTTCGCGTCCGTCGCGGGCATCACGCTCATGGGTTGGGTGAAGCCCACCGGCACGAATCCGAATCTCGACACGACGACGGCGGCGACGAACGATTACTACAACGCCATCGGTCTCTTCGGCCTGCTCTCCGGCAACTCCGAAGGTCACGGCGTGCGCGCGTTGCTCGAAATCATCACGGTTGGCACCAACTACCAACTCGTCGCGCTTGGGCGGCGACTTGACAGCGGCAACTCGCTCACGCTCGCCGCCACGAACGACTGGCCCACCCTTCTGCCCAGCAACACCTGGACGCATCTGGCCGCCACGTTTGATTTCGACAACGGCGTGATGGCGCTTTACCGCAACGGTTCGCCGCTCGGCGCGACCAACACCACCACCGGCAACCGGTGGAACATCACCGCCGGCACGGACGTCACTTCAGCCACCAGCCCCGCCGGCATCAAGCTCGGCGGCAGTTACCCGCAGAACACGCAGGAATTTAACGCCCTAAACGGACGCGTGGACGACCTCATGTTTTTCAACCGCGTCCTCACCGCCGGCGAAGTGCAGCAACAGTTCGCCAGCTTTTTCGCCGTCACCTCCGCGCCGCCCGTGCTCGCCATCAGTCAAAGCGATGGTTACGTCACGCTGTCCTGGCCGACGCAATCCGCGGGCTTTGCACTGGAATCAAGAACCAATCTCGCGCCCGGCGATTGGCTCTCCGTGAGCAACGTTCCCGCGACGAACGGGCAAACGATTTCCGCGACGCTGCCCGTCAGCGCGACGCAACAATTCTTCCGGCTCAACAAGCCGTGATGCGCCCGCCCACCCGTGGGCTTTGGGACGGAATCCGGTTGGTTTTCTGACGGGGGAAAATGATTCGTGGCTGAAGGTCCGCTCCCAAAGAATGTCCTAGCGTCTCCGCAATCCCGGAGGAATTCACACTCGCTGCAAGCGTTTCAAATCAGCCTCGTCCTCGGCGAGCCACGACTGGACTTGTTCGCGGGAAAATTGGCGCGGCTCGGGCAGGCCGGCGCGCTCGGCGCGCAAACGTGCGCCCAGAAACAAGATCAACTCCTGTTTCTGTTCCGGCGGCAGTTTTTCCGCCGCCTTCTCGATTTCCGCGAGCGTGCTCATGCGGCAGCAGAGGCGTCACCTGCACTCGCGCGTCAACGCCGCGAACCACCCGCGCTTCCTCTGGAAAGTTTTCTGGCAACTCACCGGCGTGAAGAAGTATTCGCTGGAGTAGCCTCAACCCCAAAGGGTGAGGCGGATTGATGCAACTTTGCGGGATGGATGATACCTCACCGAGTAGAGGGAAAACCGGCTTGCCAAGCTCCTTTCACGGGACTACACCCATTCTCATGAAACGGGATATACCACACTTCTGTGGCATATGTACATGTTAGGCCACTTCGCGCGTCATGGAGCAGACAGAGCATAGAGGTTGGATGTGGCAGTTCGGGTTGGCGTTTTTCATGGTGTTCTTGTTTCTCGGCGTTGGGTTGCCGAACACAGGCAGGATTGTGATTGACCATACCACGATACCACCGACGACGCAGATAGTTGGTAGATTGCGTGACAGTCTCATTTTGATCGGCGTAGTCGCAGTTCCGCTTGTTCTGATTCTTGTTGGCATTTTTTGGCGTTCGTGGCTTGCTGTTCCTGGGTGGATTTTGATGGCTGTCTTGTTGGCGATGGCATTTACGAAGTGAGTATGAGAGAGGCGTGTCTCCATGCACTGCAGCGAACCAGGCGGGAGCGTCGTGGTTGCAAGCGTTGCGTCCCGTGCGCCGGGTCGATGAACTTGGGTCGTTGGGCTGCGTATGACGTATGACGATTGAGCCTCAATCTGGTCCACGGTGGAAATGGGTCCTCTGGCGTGCCTTGAAGGTTTATGCCGGCCTCTGCACGTTGCTTTTCACCGCCTACTTGGGGCTAGTCCTGTGGTGGATTATCTCGCCGAAGTCGCCGCATGAAGACCTCGTGATGAATTTCAAGTCATCATACGATCGGTACATGGCCAAAGAGTTTCCTAAGCGAGAGAAGTACTTCGAGGGTTTGGCCCAGTACCTTGGCGAGTACGCGACCGCCGTTCCTGTGCCGACAGCCGACGTGCTTAAGTATTTAGGCAAGCCCGACCTTATCGACGGGACAGTCGAGAAAGGCACATTTGTTTATTTCTATGGCCGTTCCGGCTTTACCAACAGATGGGTTGCGTACGTCACTGTTATAGAAGGCAAACTCTTGCAGATTGGATATGGCGATTTGACGGAGGACGGTCTTCCGGGATTCCAACCGTACCGACCACAATGACACCGCGGCCTAAGCATACGCTGCGGCGAGCGACGGAATTGAGCGGTTGCATTCTGCGGGCCTCGTGGCCGTCGTCGTTGAGCTTGGGTCGTTGGTCTGCATTCACTCTCCACTCATGAAATCGAAATTCAAAATTATTGCACTGACTGCAATTGCGACGACCATCATGTGGGCGTTTCTGGTTGCCGGTTTCTTCTGGTGGGCAGGAAAGAGCCCATCGTCAGCCGACCGAGTTCACATGGAGTTTCTCCAAGAACCCGGAACTCTCGGCACAGTTGAGATGCGTAATCCGAAGACGCAAGCAGTTCTGATTGCGATTGAGCAGTTGCCCACGGACGCTGGTATTACAGGCCGTGTGCAGCTGGCGCGTCAACAGTTGTCAGCGGGTGGCAGCGTGAGGATAGGAGTACGAGAAGTTTCGGAAGACAAAAAATGAGCAAGCTTCCTCTTAACCATGCACAGCAGTAAGCTGCGGGATGGTGCGGTTGCCATCGGTGCGTCTTCTGTTCGGTTGGTTAAGTTTTCTTCGCAGGATTTTCCATTAGCTCCGCCGCAGGCTTGCGCACGCCGCGTTTCATGGCAGACTACGCCTCCAATTTCGATTGGGAAAACCGAACATGGCAAAAGAGCAAACACCCGCGCCGTCCACGGCCGCGTATCTGGAAAAGTTCAGCCGCTTTGAAACGCCGGCCGGCCAGCCCCAATGGCTGCTGCCCCTCCGCAAGGCCGGCCTCGCGCGCTTCGCCGAACTCGGCCTGCCCACCTTGCAGCACGAGGACTGGCGCTTCACCAACATCGCCGCCATCGCCAGGCTGCCCTTCTCGCCCGTGTTCGATCCCGCCAACGGCGTCACCGCCGACGCGCTCAAGGATTTCGCCTTCGCCCAACAAACCGGTTCGCGGCTCGTGTTCGTGAACGGCCATTTCGCGCCCAAGCTTTCCTCGGTGAAAAATCTTCCCGCCGGCGTGAAGGCCGGCAGTCTCGCCGCCGCGCTGGCGAGCGACGCGGCGTTTCTGGAGAAGCATCTCGGCAAATACGCCGCCAGCGCCGACAACGGTTTCGGCGCGCTGAATCAGGCGTTCTTCCTCGACGGCGGATTCGTCCACGTGCCGGCGGGCAAGATCGTGGAAGAGCCGATTCAATTCGTTTATGTCTCCACCACCAAGCACAGCGGCGCGACGTTCCACCCGCGCAATCTCGTCATCGCCGAGGCGAACAGTCAGGTGACGATCCTCGAGAGCTACGTCTCGCTCGGCGGATCGGGTTATTTCACCAACGCCGTCACGGAACTTTTCGCCGGCGACAACGCGCGGCTGGAGTTCGTGAAGTTTCAGGACGAGTCGGCGGACGCGTTTCACATGGCGGCGTTTCATTGCGAGTTCGGTCGCGCGAGCAACGTGAACGTCCACTCGTTCGCACTCGGCGCGAAGCTTTCGCGGAACAACATCCGCGCCAAGCTCGCGGGCGAAGGGCTGGAGTGCATCCTGAACGGCCTCTACCTCACGCGCGACGAGCAACTGGCGGATCATCACATGATCGTGGAGCACGCGCAGCCACATTGCGCCAGCCACGAATACTTCAACGGCATCCTCGACGACAAATCGCGCGGCGTTTTCCACGGGCGGATTCTCGTGCGCCCCATCGCACAGAAGACCGACGCGAAACAGACGAACAAGAACCTGTTGCTCTCCGACGACGCGGGCGCTGACACGAAGCCGCAACTGGAAATTTACGCCGACGACGTGAAATGCACCCACGGCGCGACCATCGGGCAGTTGAACGACGAATCCATTTTCTATCTGCGCTCGCGCGGCATCAGCCCCGAGACGGCGCGGCGGATGTTGATTCATGCGTTCGCCGGCGAAATCATCGAGCGCATCCAGCACGAACCCGCGCGCGAGGAACTGGACAAGCTCGTGTGGGCGCGGCTGGAGGCGAACCCGCATCTGGCTGAGAAATGATGTTGAACCACGGAACACACGGAACACACGAAAGCCCCTCACCCCGTCCCTCTCCCCATCCGATGGGGAGAGGGTGTCCGCAGGACGGGTGAGGGGAAATTCGGACGCCCTTACAAGATTTGATTTTCGTGTGTTCCGTGTGTTTCGTGGTTAAGTTCTCAATATGTTCGACGACCTGAACGACCTTTATCAGCAGGTCATTCTTGACCACTGCAAGAAGCCGCGGAATTTCCACGAGCTGCCGGCGGCGACGTGCTCGGCGCACGGCAACAACCCGTTGTGCGGAGACAATTACCAGGTCTTCGCGCGCGTGGACGGCGACGTGATCCAAGAAATGAGCTTCACGGGCTCGGGTTGCTGCATCTCCAAGGCTTCCGGATCGTTGCTCACAGAATTTGCCAAGGGCAAGACGCGCGCAGAGCTGGAAAAAATGTTCGACGAAGTGCGCGAGATGATCACGACCGGCAAAGTCGCCGATGATGTCGGCAAGCTGGCGGTGTTTGCGGGCGTTCACAAATATCCCGCGCGCGTGAAGTGCGCCATGCTCGCGTGGCACGCCGCCAAGGCCGCGCTCAAGGGCGAGGGCGCGCAGCCAGTGACGACGGAGTCGGAGCAGATTTGAACCGCTGATTCAGAATTTCCGAGTTGCGAAAAGAAAAACCCCGCGCCTTTCGACGCGGGGTTTTGATTTGAAAAAGAATCAGTTCAGTCGAACGCGTGGCCGGCACAGCAGAGCACGTCTTTGACCTTGTGGCGGACGAGGTCCTTCACGGCTTTGCGGGCGGGGCCGAGGTATTTGCGCGGATCGAATTCCTTCGGATTTTCCGTGAACACCTTGCGGATGCCGGCGGTCATCGCCATGCGCAAGTCGGTATCAATATTCACCTTCGTACAGCCGGTGCGGCGGGCGATTTCGATGTCGGCTTCGGGCACGCCTCTCGTGTCGG
>SCTL01000566.1 GCA_004297495.1 Verrucomicrobiota bacterium | reverse complement strand
CAATCCACGCCACGCCCACGAAGTAGAGCGCGATGACGAGCAAATCCAATGTTCGCAGGCTGTTCATCGTTTTTCGCCTGGCGGCGTTTCTCCCACCAGAATTCCGTTCTGGAAATGGCAAACCCGCATGAGTTTACCGCCCTGATCCCATTGACGCGCCGGGCCGTCGGCGACCAATCCAAAAAAATGGCGCTTTAAGTCACGCGCTTCCGGGTGCGTATTCCAGAGCGACTCGGATTTTTTTTTGCCGTTCGGCCAGAATTGCGTCCACGTCGCCGTGTCGTTTTTCAAATAGTGATTCCAGGTCCAAACTTTTTTCCCGTCCGGCGACCAGAAAGTTTCCTCGCCGGTTTTACGACCGCTCGCGTAGGTGACCTCGCGCTGTTTCGCGCCGCTCTCGTAGTAATCAGTTTCCTTGCCGTCGAGCAAGTAGCGCCCGTTCGGACAAATCCGCGCGTTCCACTTCGAACGCGGTTTTCCGTTCGGATAATTCTCGGAAAATTTTTTGATCGTACCGCCGGAATTCTCCGGCGCGAGGTCGCCCGCCTCGGACCAAATCCAGGCTTCGTTCAATTCGTAATTCAGACACGGCTGCGTAACCGTCGTCAAAATGTGGATCACGCCGTTCGGTGCTTGCTTGGCAGTGACGTAACCCAGCGTCGGATGATTCGTGCGCTGATGCCCGGGCAGTTGCACCGGCAAAGGCTTGATGTGCCACGACGCGCCGTTGTTCGTCGAGATCGCCACGAAACAGTTGTCGCCGAACTTCCAGTCCGCCGGCGCGGCTTTGTCGGCCTTGTGCAAGTAGGATTCGCCAACATACAACAAACTTCCCGACGCCAAACGGATGAGCGCCGGGCGTTGGGCGGTTCCCAACGGCGGGAAAGGCGACGTCGCGTTGGTGCTCCAGGTTGCGCCCCAATCGGAGGAATAATTTTGCGGCGACCAGCCGTTGACGGAATTATTTTTCCCGCCAATCGAAAACAGATTGCCTTTGTCATCCAGCGGCACGATCACGGAATGTCGTCCGCCCGTGCGCCCGCCCATGTCGTGCCAGTGAACGCCGTCATCGGTGCTGCGCCAGAGAAAACTCGAAGCCTCCACGCCATCCATCGCCATGTAGATTGAATTGTCCGCGCCGCGAAACGCGCTCGTGATGGGCTGCGCGGTGTAGTTTGCCGCCGGCTTGTCGAGTAACGGCAGCGAAAGCGTCCAGGTCACGCCGTTGTCGGTGGAAGTCGCCATCTTGAAAGGCACGGCATCAGGATGCCCGCGTCCGCCGCCGAAGAAACGGATTTTATTTCCGTCGCGCCAGAGTAAACCGGACTGGTCGTTTTGATTTTCCGTCTTGTAAAACAATTCCGGCAAATCCCATTCCTCCGAGCCGTAGCGCAATCGCGCCTGCACAAACGAAGTCGAAGCATCCGCCTCGGCCTTGCCCGGCGGGGTGCTGAAATAAATCGCGAGCGCGTCGCCGTTCGGCAGGATTTCAAACCCGGGCGAGTGATTGTGCGTGAACACCAGCGGATCAATGCC
>SCTL01000565.1 GCA_004297495.1 Verrucomicrobiota bacterium | reverse complement strand
ATCGAGCGTCTCGGTGAGCGAACCAATCTGATTCACTTTCACGAGAATCGAATTGGCCGTGCCGGTATCAATTCCTTTTTGGAGGAACTTTACGTTGGTGACGAACAGATCGTCGCCGACGAGTTGCACTTTGTCGCCAATCTTGTCGGTCAACATTTTCCAATGCTTCCAATCGCCTTCCGCGCAACCGTCTTCAATGCTAACGATTGGGTACTTCGCGACGAGTTTTGCGTAGAAGTCCACGAGCTGAACGCCGCTGATGGTTTTGCCGGTGGATTTCTTGAAGGTGTAAGTGCCGTCGTGGTTGTAGAACTCGGAGGCCGCAACATCGAGCGCGAAGAAAATCTGTTTGCCGAGCTTGTAGCCCGCGTTGCTGACGGCGAGCGACATGGAGTCGAGCGCGTCTTCCACGCTGTTAAGCTTAGGCGCGAAGCCGCCTTCGTCACCGACGGCGGTGCTGAGGCCGCGCTTCTTGAGCACGCTCTTGAGCGAGTGGAAAATTTCCGTGATCGCGCGCAAGCCTTCGCTGAACGTCGGCAGGCCGTGCGGCATGATCATGAATTCCTGGAAATCAATCGGCGCGTCGGAGTGCGCGCCGCCGTTGATGACGTTCGCCATCGGGACGGGAAGAACTTTTGCGTTCGGGCCGCCGATGTATTTGAAGAGCGGCTGGCCGAGGCACTTCGCGGCGGCCTGCGCGTTCGCGAGCGAGACGGCGAGAATGGCGTTCGCGCCGAGCTTGGATTTCGTTTCCGTGCCGTCGAGCTTGAGCATCGTCGAATCCACGGTGAGTTGATCCAGTGCGTCCACGCCGCGCAGGGCGCTGGCGATTTTGGTGTTCACATTCGCCACGGCTTTCTGCACGCCCTTGCCGAGATAGCGATTCTTCACGCCGTCGCGCAGCTCGACGGCTTCGTGCTCGCCGGTGCTCGCGCCCGAGGGCACGGCGGCGCGGCCCGTGGTGCCGCAGTTCAAAGTCACGTCCACCTCGACGGTGGGATTACCGCGCGAATCAAGAATCTCGCGCGCCTGGATGTTCTGAATCTTTGTCATAGTTCGATTTCGTTTTGAAGCCCGGGTGGTTTTCAAAAGTCCCGCACTCCAACTTCATTGAAGCGGCGATGATAAGTTGCGCGGGGGGCGAGTCAAGAATGCGCTGGGAGAATACCACGAGGCGGGCGCATGTTGAGAAGTAGCGAGAAAGAAGTATAAACTCGGGCACTCAATCCTCAACCAACCGTCAGGTTGCTGCGTTGACTTGCCGACGGAAACTTTGGATAAAGCCGGCGTGTCACTGCATCGCAAAACTTCGCGACGGGATTTTTTGAAGGCAGCCGGCCGTTCGGGGCTTGGCGTCGCGGCGGGATTTGTTTTCCCGAATCTTTTTCTCAACCGCACGCGCGCGGCTTCGGGAAAAAATCCGTCCGAGTTCATTCGCGTCGGGTTCATCGGCACGGGCGGGCAGGGCATGGCGAATCTCAAGGCGCTGCTGCCGCACGCGACGGCGGTGTGCGACGTGGACAAGCATCATCTCGTGAGCGCGGTGAAATTGGTGGCGACGGAAACCGGGCGGCAGCCGAAGCAGTTTGGCGATTACCGGAAAATGCTGGAGGACAAATCCATTGACGCCGTGCTGATCGCCACGCCGGATCATTGGCACGCGTTGCCGGCCATCGAGGCATGCGAGGCGGGGAAGGACGTTTATTGCGAAAAGCCGCTGACGCTCACCATCGCCGAGGGACAGAAAATCGTGAAAGCCGCGGCGCGAACAAAAAGAATTCTTCAAACCGGCAGCCAGCAGCGGTCCGAGGGAAAATTTCTGCAAGCAGCGGAGTACATCCGCAATGGCCGGCTCGGCAAAATCAAACGCGTGCTGGTGGGATTGTCGGGCGTGAATTGGACGACTGACCCACCCGTGCGCGACTCGAAGCCGCCGCGCGAATTGGATTACGATTTCTGGCTCGGCCCGGCGCCGTGGCGGCCCTACAACAAACAGCACGTGCATTACTACTTCCGCTTCTTCTGGGATTATTCCGGCGGACAAATGACGAACTGGGGCGCGCATCATCTCGACATCGTGCAATGGGCGCTCGGCATGGACGCCAGCGGGCCGGTGGAGATCGAGGGCCGGGGCGAGTTCGATCCGGCAAAGCGTTTTGAAGTGCCGGTGAAATTCGCCGTCACTTACAAATACACGAACGCGGTGACTGTGGAATGTCGCAGCCCGTTGATTCAGGTCGCGGAACTGTTGCCGGACAAACGCGAGCAGGCGCGCGAAATCCTGAACGGCAAGGATGAGTTTCACGGCACGATCTTCGAGGGCGAGAAAGGATTGCTCTACGTGAATCGCGGCGTGGTGCGGGTGTGGCCGGAGGAAATTTTTGACGAGCCGATCAAAAGCACCGACACGCGGCTTTACGCGAGCACGGATCACCATCGCAACTGGCTCGACTGCATCAAGACCCGCCAAGCGCCGATCTGCGACGCGCAGGTGGGGCATCGTTCGGCGACGGTCTGCCATCTCGGCAACATTTCGCTGCGCACCGGGCGGAAAATCCATTGGAATCCGGCGACCGAGGAAATCGTAGGCGATGCCGAGGCGGCAAAGTGGGTGGACAAAGCTTACCGCAAACCGTGGAAGCTGCCGGAAGACTGACGCTTCACAGCGCGCGCTCGACGAATTCGATGAACCCGTGCAGTTGTTTCATGCGCGTGGGGTGACGCATCTTGCGGAGCGCCTTGGCTTCGATCTGCCGGATGCGCTCGCGCGTGACGCAGAATTGTTTGCCGACTTCCTCCAGCGTGCGCGCGTGACCGTCGCCGATGCCGAACCGCAGTTCGAGCACGCGGCGTTCGCGCTCGGTGAGACTGGAAAGCACGTCGCCCAACTTGTCTTTCAGCAAACTGTAACTCGTGACGTCCGACGGACTTTCCGTGGCCTTGTCCTCGATGAAATCACCGACGTTCGCGTCTTCGCTGTCCCCGACGGGTGATTGCAGCGAGATGGGTTGCTGCGCCATGCGGACCAGCGCGCGCACGCGGTCGGACGGCAATTTCAGTTCGTCCGCGAGTTCCTCCACGTTTGGCTCGCGTCCCAGTTCCTGCAGCAACCGCTTTTGCTCCCGCATCAACCGGTTGATGGTCTCGATCATGTGGACCGGGATGCGGATGGTGCGGGCCTGATCGGCAATCGAACGGGTGACGGCCTGGCGAATCCACCACGTTGCGTAAGTGGAAAATTTATAGCCGCGGCGATATTCAAATTTCTCGACCGCTTTCATCAGGCCCATGTTGCCTTCCTGAATGAGGTCAAGGAACGAGAGACCGCGATTGATGTATTTCTTGGCGATGGAAATGACGAGGCGCAGGTTGGCCTCCACCATTTCGCCCCGGGCCTGGCTGGCGCGCGCCAGGAAAAGTTTCAACTGATCATAGCGGGCCAGATATTCCGCGTGGGGCATCCGCACGAACTCCTCGAGCGCGCGCAGCTTGCGTTGTTCCGAGTCAATGATGGCCTCGCGCTCGGGCGAATGATGCTGCCGCGTCCACAATTCGATCTCGCGCAGCGAACAGCGCATTTTGTCGTGGATGTTTTCCGCCACGAGCGCCATTTCTTCGATGACCTTGTATTTGAAGCAGAATCGCGGAAAGGTTTTTTGCAGCTTCGCGTCGAGCTTGCCAAAATTCTCCGCCGACCGCCGGTGTTCGCGCTTGTGCTGTTCCCGCGCCAGCGCGGCGTAGGCCTTGTCCACGGCGGTGTCCTGTTCGCGCACGGTCTTGACCAGCCGGCGCAGGGATTTCAAGTAGTCTTCCCGTTGCTCGATTTTCGCTTCGATCACCACGCGGTCGAGGCGTTCCTTGGGCGGTTCGCAAATCAGCTTTTCCGCCAGCGCCAGATGTTCCTTGCCGGCGAAGCCAAACCCGGAAATGACGCGGGTGACCTCTTCCTCCGCGGCTTCGATGCGCTTGGAAATCTCCACCTCGTCCTCGCGGGTGAGCAACGGCACCTGGCCCATCTGTTTGAGATACATCCGCACCGGGTCGTCGAGGATGTCGAGCCGGTGTTTGTCCTCGGCGACCTCCTCCTCGATGGCCTTGTCCGTTTCCAACTCCGTCTGCTCGACGATTTCGATTTCAAGCGAGCGCAACTTGGCGAGAATGTCGTCCAGTTCGGCGGCGGAGAGATTCAGATCGGCCAGCGCGTCGGCCACGTCGCCGTTGGAAAGATTGCCCTGCTCATGCGCCAGCGCCACGAGTTCCTTCACCTTCTCGGCGACGATGCCCGCGTTGGCGGAGGAGGTGGTCACCGTGATGGATTCCGAGGCGCGATGCCCGTTCAACACGAGACGCAACGTCGCCTCGCCGCTGGCGGCGGTGGTGTGGGTGCTCGAATCCTGCGAAGGCTTTCTCTTCTTCTCTGGCGCGGCGCGGCGATCCTGCGACTTGAGCATACGACTTGAAACTCGGTGACGACTTTTTGCTGCGAGCGCAATATGGTTTCCGAGCCGGGCCGCGTCAAGGTGTGAAAGAAAATTTTCGCGGAAAGTTTTTCAATCTTTGGAACGGGAAAAGTTTTGCGGAAAAAATTCCCCGTCGCCGCGATGACCGCGTACGGATTTTATTCCCGAGGCCGCCCGACTTGCGCTCCGTTGTATTTCGCCGCGCTCAACCCAGTTCCGCCCGCAACCGCCGCTCCGCCTCCTCGTTGCTCAAGCCGTGCCGATGCCGCATCACGCTCACGCCCACCACCGGCGGATACGCCTGATCCGCCTTCATGCGCGGCTCGACATATTCAAAAACCTCGAACAAAAGATGGTTCGCCTGCGCGTAATCCAGCCCGGTGAGCTTCTGGATGTAACGCGTCGCCCGGTCAATCAGCTTCAAGTTGCTCGGCACGACCCAGATCATGTAATTGCCCATCACCCGGCCGAGCCGGACCATCGTGCAGGTCGAAAGCGCGTTCAGCAGCATCTTCAGACCGATGCGCAGCACGCCATCGAGCCAGCCGGAATGCGGCACGGGCACAAGCACCGCCGCGCAATCTGGATTCCATGCGGCTACAAATTCCCTCACCTGGGCACAGGATTCCTCGCTACCCAGAAAAATCAAACCGGTCTTCGCCTCCGCGGCGCGCGCGGCCTCCAACTGTTGGCGATAGAAACCAGCGGGCGAAAGCAGTGCTTCCATTTCATCCTGCCGCACCAACGCCACCGCGCAATCTCCCTGGTTCACCGGGCGATGCTTGATTCCGTCCAGCCCGATTCGGAAGCGCATCAACTCCGCGTAGCTGATTTTGCCAATGATCTCGACGGTGCGGGCGAACTTGTCCTCAGGCACCAACCCGCGCACGTCCTCCGGCTGCCACTCGACGCAGCGGGGCTTGCGTTTGCAGATGCGCTCCCACGCTTCATCCGAGTTCTTGTAAGGGACGTAAAGAAACGCCCACGATTCGGTGGCCGTCGTGTCATCGAACTTGCGGAACGGCGGCGTGCAATACGTCGGCGAGCGCTCGGTGGTGTCCGTGAGCATGTCAATGCCCAGGCGGTCGGCGAAGTAATTGTTCTTCCTCCCGGCGCGATAGACGGATTCCTCTCTCGCGACGAGTTTGGCGAGTTGCGCGAGCAACGCGGGCGACTTCAACGTGGCGTGCAGCTCAGTCAGCTCGTGGAGAAATTCATGCGGCGTGAAGTGCGCGTTGGTAAACGAATACAACTCACGTTTTGCTTCGGCAGATTCAACGGCTTTCTCTTCGACTTCGTTAAAGTCCCTTTCGTCCCACACCAATTCCCTCACCACCATCTCCAACACGGTCACCATCACCGCCAGTTGGATGCTCGTCGCCTGCATTCGCGTCGAGCCGGTGATGCCCATTGGCCCGGTCGTCAGGTTGATCTTCTCGATCCGCGCGTCCTGAATCACCTCGCGACTCCGCTGCACGTGTTCGCACAACACGTCGTCGGGATTGTTATAGACGAAATAAACCTTCGCGCCGACTTCGACGCCTTTCCACGCCGTGCCGATGACGAACGACGTTTCCCCGCCTTCCGTGATGGCGAACACCACGTCCTTCTCGCAAACGCCGAGATCGCCGATCTGCATCTTGCCGAACGCCGTGAAATCCTCGAAGCCTTCGACCGCCTTGATCAGCGCGAAATCACCACCCGCCATCACCGGGAACGCGCGATTCTCCCAATCGTCCGAAGCGCCCCTCACCCCGTCCCTCTCCCCATCCGATGGGGAGAGGGTGGCCGAAGGCTGGGTGAGGGGTTTTCGTTGTTGCCAAAAATCCCGCCAGATGGAAACCAGTTGAATGCTCAACCTTCCCGTCGAACCGCAACCGGTGAAAAAAATCTTCCCGCCATTTCTCAACGAAGCCAGCACCGTGTCCGCGATCTTCCGCGCGCGGCCCGACTCCGCGAACTCGCGATATTTCTGCACCACGTCGTCGTCCACGTCGAACAGCAGCTTCAATCCCGTCGCGATGTCCTGCTTCGCGACCTCGCTCAAGTCGGCGGTGATGGGATGCGAAGATTCCGTGGTGAGCGCGCCGAGTTTGAACTGGTCGGCGATCTTCAGGAATTCAGCGGAACGTTTCAGCGAACTTTCACTCATAGCGGTCGAGAACTGCGCGCAGATTAAAGAGGGAACACCTCGATTGTCGAATACTGACTGCCGCTCGGCGACAGTTGGCTCTGAATCAACTCAACTTCAGAACATCGCCACGCGCCGAACTTCCGTCCCACCGCGCTTTCGACAAACTGCGCGAGTTGCCCGGCATCATGCCGCTTGATTTGCTTCGGTCTCGCCAGGGTCACGTGACCGGTGAAATTTTTCTCCGCCGGCTTTTCGGCAAACGGTTCGCTCGCCGTGGTCACTGCGCGATGAAGTCTTGCCAGCCGTTCGGCGTTGTCGTGAACCCACGCCCAGACCACGCGGGGAAAGCGCACGTCGGGAAAACATCCAAGCCGTTCGCAAACCAAATCCAGCCCGCCGAAATTGCGCAGACTTTCCCGTAACGCCGACCGCAGTGCCCCCACGCGTCCGCTCTCGACGTTGCCGAGAAAGCGCAGAGTGAGGTGCAAGTTTGCGATCTTGGTCCACGCCGCCGACTTCGGCGGCAGACATTGCTTGAGTTCCGCTTGAACGCGGCTGAGTTCGCCCAACACCACCTCCGGCAAGCGCACAGCCACGAATAGCCGAATGGAGCATCTTCCCGCGTCGTCACCGACTTTGGACTCCGGACTTTGGACTTTGGACTGACCATTCACGGCAACGGCTCGCCCCGCGCCGCCACGAACAGCCGATACCATTCCTCGCGAGTGAGTTCGATCTCCGTGGATTTCACCGCTTCACGAATGCGCTCGGGATTCGTCGAGCCGACGATGGGAATAATCTTGCTCGGATGCCGCAGCAGCCACGCGTAGGCGATCACCGTCCGGCTCACGCTACGTGCGCGCGCGATTTCGTCGAGCACCTTCACGATGGCGTCGGTCTTGTATTCACGCTGGGCCGCGAGCAAACGCTTCGCGCCGTCGCCCAGCAAACCCGCGCCCAGAGGACTCCACGCCATCGGTGTGATGTTCCGTTCCAGGCATTGATCGAGCGTGCCGTCCTCCAGCGCGGCGCGTTGCGCGAGACTGATCTCGACTTGATTCACGAGCAACGGAAACGGACATGCCGCCTGCAACGCGGTGACGAGCGACGGACGGAAATTACTTACGCCGAAATGCTGCACCTTGCCCGCATCGTAAAGTTGCGCGAACGCGCCGGCAATTTCGTGCGGCTCGCCGAGGTAATCAGGGCGATGCAGCATGTAGAGATCAATCGTCTCGATGCCGAGCCGCTTGAGCGACGCTTCGCAGGACTGCACGATGTAGTCGCCGGAAAAATCCCAGCGCTGCGGCGAATCGGGATTCGGCGAGCCCGCGTGGCGCACGCCGCACTTGCTGGTGACGAGAATCCGCTCGCGCATTCCGGAAACTTCCGCCAGCACGCGCCCGAACAATTCCTCCGCGCGCCCGTAACCGCCGTAAATATCCGCGCCATCGAAGAGCGTGTAGCCTGCTTCGTAAGCCGCGAGCAGCGCCGCGCGACCTGACTTCAGTTTTTCGGCGGGGTCTTGCGTTTCGTCGCGACCGCCGGCGATGCGCCAGCAGCCGAACGCCAACCGGCTGGCTGCGAGCGGACTATTCCCCAGTTTCTG
>SCTL01000564.1 GCA_004297495.1 Verrucomicrobiota bacterium | reverse complement strand
CCAACAACAATTACGCCTGGTCGTACACCGACAGCGACGGCGTGTTCATTCTCACGGGCCAGACCGGCGATGTGACGCTCAACGCAACCAAATACGGTTATTCGTTCACCAACGTCACTTTCATCAATCCCATCACGCTGAGCTCGAACATTCCGAACGCGAACTTTCTCGCGACCCGGTTGATGTCGGTGGGTCTGACGATCAGCACGAACGTCGCCGCCGAAAGCAGCAGCGTCCCGAATCAACTCACGCTGACGCGCCTCGGCAGCACGAACGATGATCTGACGGTTACGCTGAATGTTTCGGGAACGGCGAGCGTGCCGGGCGATCTGAGTTTCAGTCCGCCGTTGAGCAGCGGCGCCAACTCGGTGACGATTCCCGCCGGCACAAACCGCCTCACGTTCAACTTCGCACCGGTCAATGACGCGACCGTGGAAGCCACGGAGCAGGCGAGCGTGACGATTCTGCAAACCGCGAATTACGTCATCGCGCCGCTGGCCGAAGCGCGCATCTCGATTCTCGACGACGATCAGCCCGCGAAACCCGCCGTCTCCATCGCCACCGGCAACGCTCTCGTGCCGGAAAATGGTTCGGACAACGGCAGCTTCGTCTTCACGCGCACCGGCGGCACGAACGCCGATCTGCCGGTGTTCTATTCCATCAGCGGCACGGCCACGCCGGGGACGGATTATCCGACGTTGCTCGGGACGGTGATCATTCCAGCGGGACGCAGCAGCGCGACGGTCGAGTTCCGGCCCATGGACGACAAGGACGTCGAGGCCGATGAAACCGTCACCGTCACCATCACGCCGAACGCGACCTACACGGTCGGCGCATCTTCAGCCACCGCCACGATTGTGGATGACGATTTGCTGACCGTGACGATCACGCCAACAGGCGCGAACATGGCTGAACCGTTCTCCAGCGGACGCTTCACCGTGAAACGCGATGGCGATCAAAGCGGCGCGCTGGTGGTTTATTACAGCACCAGCGGCTCGGCCAGCAACGGCGTGGATTACGTCTCACCCGGCGGCTCGGTCACGATCCCCGCCGGCGCGACTTCGGCGGACATCGTCATCACACCGATTGACGACGCGCTCCTCGAGGGCGACGAATCCGTGACGCTCACGCTCGCCAACAATCCCGCCTACGACATCGGCACGCCCGGCAGCGCCACGCTGCTTATTCGCGACAACGAAAAAGTTTCCGTCAATATTCTGGCGGCGGACGCCAACGCCTCCGAGCCGGGCCTCGATTTCGGCGCGTTCACGATTTCCCGGGGCGGCGTGGTCAACGGCGCGTTGACCGTCTATCTCGCCATCAGCGGCACGGCGGCCAGCGGCATTGATTACGTGCCGCTCGACAATCCCGTGGTCATTCCCGACGGCGCGAGTTCGATCAACCTCGACGTGATTCCGTTCGACGATCTCCACATCGAACCCGTCGAGGACGTTCGCGTCACGATTTTGCCGGACACCAATTACAACGTCGGTCCGTCCAGCCAGGCGCGCGTGACAATTCAGGACGACGACGGCAACAGCGTGCCCGCCGTCGGCTTCACCTTGGCCGCGTCGCGCGGACTGGAAAGCGACGCCCCGGCCATCAGCGTCGCGCTCAGCTACACTTCGTCCGTCCCGATCACGGTGAACTACCGCGTCATCGGCGGCACGGCTTCGGCGGCAGATTACACGCTCACGCCCGGCCCGATGACCTTCGCGCCCGGCGAACTCGCGAAGCCGCTGCCACTCACCATCGTCAACGACACCAGCGTCGAGGCGGACGAAACCATCCGCATCGCGCTCTACGATCCGGTCAACGCCACGCACGACGGCATCAAGATTCACACCTACACGATCATTGACGACGACAGCGCTTCGGTCAGCGTGACCGCCACGGCCAATGCTGTTGAAACCGCCGCCGTGCCCGGCAACTTCCGTTTCACCCGCGGCGGCAGCACGAACGCGAGCTTGCTGGTGAACTTCCAAATCACCGGCACCGCCGCCGCTCCCGGTGATTACGCGCCGCTCGGCACGTCGGTGATCATTCCCGCCGGCGCAACTTTCGTGGATCTTCCCGTTGTTCCAGTCAACGACGCCAGCGTGGAATTGGACCAGACCGTTCACCTGACCCTCATCAGCGCGCCGGGCGGGAAAATCATCGCGCCCAACAGTGCCACAGTCACGATCAGCGACGACGATCCCAACGCGCTCCCGCTCGTCACCATCACCTCGACCAACGCGCCTTACGCCGTCGAAGGCGGTGGTAGCGGCGCGTTCGTTTTCACGCGGACCGGTTCGACGACGGGCGCGCTGACAATTGACCTGACCGTTTCTGGCACGGCGACTGGCGGTTCTGATTATTCTTCGCTGCCCGGTTCAGTGACGATTCCCATCGGGCAATCCTCGCTCACGTTGCCGGTCTCGCCAGTGGATGACGCGGCCATCGAAGGCGAGGAAACCGTCGTCGCGGCGTTGACGGTGCGCGACACGTATCGCGTCGGTTTCCCGGCGGCGGCTACGGTGATCATCCAGGACAACGATCAAAACGTGCGCGTGGACGCGAGCGATTTCGACGCCGCCGAGCCGGGCACGGACATCGGCGGGTTCACTTTCACGCGCTTCGGCACGACGAACACGGCGCTACAGGTTTTCTTCACCGTCAGCGGCACGGCGAGCAACGGCGTGGACTACGTCGCGATCACAAATTCATTTATCATTCCCGCCGGCAGTCTGGTCGCCACGTTGCCAGTCGTGCCGCTGGATGACGCGCTCGTTGAGGGACCGGAAACTGTCATCCTCACTTTGCAAAGCAATCCCGCCTACACGCTCGCCTCGCCGACGAGCGCCACGGTGACGATCAATGACGACGAGCCGATGGTCAGCCTCGCGACCGGCGAGTTGGGCATCCTCGAAGGCAGCCCGCAACCCGGCGTGCTCACCGTGTTGCGCGGCGGCAATCCGGATTACGAATTCACCGCTCGGCTCGCCGTCAGCGGCACGGCGGTCTATGGCGTGGATTACCCTCCGTTCCTCACAAACGTCTTTTTCAATTGCGGCGTCACGGCGATTGACCTGCTGATCTATCCGACCAACGAACTCGTCGTCGAACCCATCGAGACATTCACTGCCACGCTCCTGCCCGACCCGGCCTACACGATTCTCTCGCCGAGCAACGCGTTTTTCACCATCAACGACGCCGGCACCAACCGCGGGCCGCTCGTGACGTTGACCAGTCCCAAGGCGAGCCTCGTCTTCCTGCTGCACACCAACGTGAACATGATTCTCGAATCCACCGTGACGTACATCGGCGACACCAACACACCGATCACGATCACGTGGACCAACATCAGCGGGCCCGTGCCAGTAACGTTCGGCAACACGAACTCCACCAACAGCACCGTCAGCTTCACGAACGGAGGCGTGTACGTCATCCGGCTCATGGCCGACGACGGCAATCTCACCAACTACACCGACCTCACCGTGTTGGTGGACGCCGTGGACCGGCTCACCACCAATCTGCTGCACTGGACTTTCGACGCGACGAACGGCACGAGTGTTACGGACATTTCCGGCAACGCGCATCACGGCACCGTCGTCGGCCCGGCCGCGTGGGTGACGAACGGCGCGTTGGGCGGCGCATTGAATTTGTCCGGCACAAACAATTACGTCCGTGAAGCCACGAACAGCGCGTTCCTGGAAGGTTTGAAACAATTCACGCTTTCGCTGTGGACGAAAGCCGCCGGCAGCAACACGAGTCGCGGCGTGTTTACCGCCAACACCAACAGCGCGACCCCGACGTTCACGCTCGGTACGCGCAAGGCCGCGACTTGCGGCTCGGCGACGAACGTCATCGAGGCGACTTTCGCCAGCACGCGCGGGCAATCGCGGCACGTCAGCGCGAACAACGTGTTGACCAACGGCTGGCAGCACCTCGCGTTGACGTGGAGCAACGGCCTCGCGCCGTCGCTGTTCCTCAACGGGCGGCTGGATCAGCCGCAGAATCACATGGTCACGCTGCGCGGCGTGCTGACCAACTGCCCGCAGTTTATCGTCGGCCAGGGTCCGGCGGACCTGACGAATTCCTGGAGCGGACTCGTGGACGACGTGCGCGTTTTTCCGCGCGCGTTGTTGCCCGCGGAAATCGTCGCGCTCTCGGCGACGAATTACGGCGCGGTCGTGGACGTGCCCACGAACTTCACCTGCCCTGTGCTCATCACCGTCAATCTGCCCGGCGCGGTCACGGATGACGGCCGGCCCAATCCGCCGGGCTTCGTGAGCAACTCGTGGAGTCAGATTGACGGCCCGGTCAGTGTGACGATTTCCAACACCACCAGTCTCACGAACAACGAGGTCTATTTCACGCAGTCCGGCCAATACATTTTCCGCCTCATCGCCGACGACGGCCAGGTCAAGACTTACGCCGACCTGCCGGTGACCGTGATCGAACCGACACTCGTGAACGTCGTCGCCACCGACGGTGATGCCGCCGAGCTCGGGCCCGACACCGGCGAAATCACGTTCACCCGCGTCGGCGATACCAATTTTGCGCTGACGCTCTTCATCGCCATGAGCGGCACCGCCAGCAACGGCGCGGATTTTCCGTTCATTCCCGTGACCAACAGCATGACGTTCCCCGCCGGCGTGGATTCCATCGCGTATCTGTTGACGCCCTACCTCGATCATCGCACCGAAGGCGACGAGATGTTCACCTACTCGATCATCAGCAACGTCGCCTACACCATCGGCAGCAGCCCGGCCACCGTGACGATTCACGATTCGCCTTACGGCCAATGGAACATCGCGCGCTTCACGCTGGAGGAGCTGACGCTGCCCGGCCTCACCGGTGAAGGCGCGGACTATGACCACGATCATCTGGTGAACTTTGCCGAGTACGCCTCGAACCGCGACCCGAAGGCCGGCGAAACGAATCCGCCCGTGACCGTCGCGCTCGAAGTGAATCCCGGCGACAGCCTGAATCACATCACGCTCACCTACACGCGCCGCTTGCCGCCGACTGACACGAGTTACGAACCCTCGCTCTCATACGACTTGTCGCATTGGCTGACCGGCTCGAATTATTTCCAGGAATTCTTCACCACGAACGACCTCAGCGGCTTCACCGAAACGGTGAAGACCCGCGTCGTCGCGCCGTGGTCCCGGACCACGACGAACCACTTCGTCACCGTCCGCGTCTGGCTGCGCGTCACCGGGCCATGAACCGCGCGGGGAAATTTTCCGAACAAATCTTTTGACGCCTGCGCGCAAGTGGGCGAGCTATCTTCGTCACTTGAAGAAAATCTATGGATAATGTCATGAGCACAACGAGCGGTTCGAAAAATGTTCTGAACGCGGACGTCGAGATCAAAGGCAACCTCAAGTTCGCCGGCGAGCTGACTTTTGACGGCAAGCTGGAAGGCGAAATCCAGACCGACGGCGTGTTGAACCTCGGCGACAGCGCGGTCGTGACCGGGAACATCAACGTGCAATCGGTGGTCGTGCGCGGGAAGGTCAACGGCAACATCAACGCCAAGGAAAAGATCGAGATCAAATCCAAGGCGGAATTGTTCGGCGACATCCGCGCGACGAAACTGGTCGTCGAGGAAGGCGTCACGTTTGTCGGTCGGACCGAGGTGAACCCGAACAAGGTCGCGCCCACGCCGTCTGTCGCGCGCCCGGGCGAGCCGCCGAAAACGCCCGAGCAAGCCAGGCCACCGGGGCGCTGATCCCGATTCGCTCGTTTTCCCGGCCACAATTCAATGCCAGCCAGCAAGCAGGACAAGGTCCTGGTGGCCTGCCCGCATTGCGGCCACCAGCAGGCCGAACCGCGCACCGCCATTTCGACCATCTGTAAGAAATGCCGCGGACATTTTCACGTTCAGGAAGTTCTCCACCCCGCGCGCAAAACCGTCGCCGCCGCGCCGGAAAAGCGACACGTCACCTGTTTCGATTGCGGCGCGGAACTCGATGTGCCCGTCAGCGCCGAGTCCACGATGTGCAAGCGATGCAGCCGCTACGTGGACCTCAAGGATTACAAGATCACTAGTGCCGTCTCGAAGAATTTCAAAACCAAGGGCGCGTTCGTCGTCGAGGCGAAGGGTTATGTCTTCAACACCGAAGCCATCGTCGGCGAAGCGGTGATCAAGGGACGTTTTCTCGGCAAGCTGATCGCGGACTCGCTGACGATCTACTCGACTGCCGAAATCAAAGGCAGTTTTAAGACCGCGAAGTTGATCATTCCCGCCGGCAATCATTTTCGCTGGCACGAGCTCCTCAAGCTGACTTCCGCCGAGATCGCCGGCGAACTGGCCAACAACCTGACCGTGGAAAACACGCTCGTGCTCAAATCCACGGCGCGCATGTTCGGCGATGTGGAGGCGCAAAATCTCGTGGTCGAGGAAGGTGCGGTGGTCGTCGGGCACTTGCGCGTGGGTTTGCAAAAGCAGTAACGTCGGAGTCATGAAAACCACCCTGGCCGCGCTCGCATTGGTCTCATTGGCCCTATCCGTCGCCTCTGCCGCCGACAAAAATCCCGCCGACGAACTCCCGACGCACATCAAACGCCTCACCTGGTTCGGCGAGCGCGCCGACTGGTCGCACGACGGTAAGCGTATTCTCTTTCTCTCAAAGACCTTTGGCGACGCGATGGAGGTGGAACTCGCGAGCGGACACATCCGCAATCTCACCGCGCACTATCCGCATCACGGCTACACTCGCGCGCTGTATCTCA